>NZ_CAXAVM010000012.1:0-65773 GCF_963972345.1 uncultured Gimesia sp.
AGCATGATTTTATTGCCCGGGCCGCCTTCAATGGTCTGATGGCTGATACCGAGTGTGAGTGTAAAACCCGGATTGGTCAAACAGAAGATATAATGCACGATGGTCCCACGGCGCGGTTCAAAACATTGCCCGGTGCCAGTAATGCGACGGCAGTCGATTTTGTCGTCGTAACGGGCATGAACTATGCCAAGTTTCACGGCGATGATCGCATCGATCAAAAACAGCATCTGGAAGAAAACAATACGAAGCTTCCTCAGCCTTATTCCGGTCCGGATAAGCACCTGGGTTATCCGGCGCTGGAGACCATTCTCAAGTTGAAGCCGGACTTTTTTATCGGCACCGGCGATAACGTGTATTACGACACACCCGATAAGCCCCGCGCGGAAACCATTCCCGAAATGCGACGGAAATGGCATGAACAGTTTGTGCAGCCCCGCTATCGCGATCTGTTTGCGGCGGTGCCCACCTACTGGGAAATTGACGATCACGATTACCGTATTGATGACGGCGATAACACAGGCGATCATCATCCCACCCCGGCAGAAGGTCGTGCGATGATGCTGGAACAACTGCCCGTCGCGCCCATGAAAGAGACCGGAGCAAAAACGTATCGCACGCAGCGGGTCAATAAAAATCTGCAGATCTGGCTGCCGGAAAACCGCATGTATCGCAGTCCCAATGCCATGGAAGACGGGCCCGAAAAAACGATCTGGGGTGCCGAACAGAAAGCGTGGCTGAAGAAAACACTCAAGGAGAGTGATGCCACGTTCAAACTGCTCATCTCGCCGACACCCATGATTGGGCCCGACGATCTGCGCAAGACCGACAACCACTGTGACATCGGCGGGTTCCGACATGAACGGGATGAGTTTTTCAACTGGCTCAAAGAGAACGGGCTGGATCAGCAGAACTTTTTCATCGTGTGTGGTGATCGTCACTGGCAGTATCATGCCATCGATCCGAGCGGTTTTGAAGAGTTTTCCAGTGGAGCACTCGTTGATGCCAATTCACGACTGGGACGCAAAGCGGGCGACCCGAAATCAACGGACCCCGAGGGGCTGATCAAACAGCCTTATCTGCAGGATCCGCGTTCCGGCGGGTTTCTGCTGGTGAAAGTGACGCCGAAGACTAAAGAAGATCCGGCAACCCTCTCCTTTCTGTTTCACGATGAAAAAGGAAAGTTGCTCTACCAGCACGATGTTCCCCAGGGTGATGGGAAACCGGCGGAAAAATGAGGGGCTGCTATTCTTTAAAATCGGTGTCGGCTGTTTTCAGGTCGAGAGGTTGAATCCAGATATTACGGTAGCGGACATCGTGTCCTTCGCACTGCAGCTTGATCCCGCCGGGCGTGTCGGTAATCCCGAAACCGTTATTATTGCCTCCATCCAGGCCAGAGTTCGCGCCGCCCCAGACTTTATTGATGGTGACGTTTTCGTGGACTTTTTTTCCGTTGAAGTACATCGATACTAAAGGTTTTTCGACGAGCTTACCATCTTTGAAGCGGGCAGCGCGGAAGGTGATGTCGTAAGCATTCCATTTCCCGGTGCCGTTATAGGCGTGGTATGGTGATTCAGTTTCGTTGATGACGGCCGCCATGCCGTGCTTTGTCTTATCGCCGTCCAGAACCTGGATTTCATAGCGGTTCTGCAGATAAACGCCGCTGTTACCTCCCGGCTTCATTACCAGAAATTCCACATGCAGACGAAAGTCCTGATATTTCTTTTTTGTGACGATGTCAGCGGTTCCGTATTTGCCACCCGCGGCAGCCGGGTCATCTGACATGATGACGGTACCCGCATCGACGGGGTCTTCTACCACTTTCCATTTGATCGGCAGTGAGGAACTGAACCGCGGGCCTTCCCAGTAAGTCCATTTCTGATCCAGCATTTCGCGACTGCCGTCCAGCAGGATTTCCGCATCTGCAGGTGCTGTGGCACCAATGCCGACTTCAGCCCAGGCACTCGAACCAGGTGACAGCAAAAGAAACAGAGCAAATAGGGATGTGATGAATCCAGTGAAACGCATGATGAATCCTTTGAAACAGGGGGAAAGCCAAAGCTGTATTATGTGGTAACCGGGAAGTCAGCACAATCAGGGAATTCAAATTCGGACTTCCCGCTGCGCACTTTTGTTCCGGCACAAGACAGCTGATTTAACAGACATGCTTTCAAATAGATCTCAACTATGACATCCGCAAAGGTTTAATGGTGAAAGCCGGAACCTTCTGCTTCGGTCTGAGGGGTGTGCCGGGGATGGGCGGCAAAATAATCGATGGCGTGTTGCAGATCAGCGAGCAGCATCTCGGCCATGTCGCGCGTGAAACCTTCTTTGCAGACACAACGCAATACGGCGAGGTCGTCACGGTTTTTGGGGAAGGTGTAAGCGGGAACCAGCCAGCCACGTTCACGTACTTTATTCGAAATATCGAACACACTGAAATTGGCAGTTTCGTTGGTAGTAAACGCGAACACGGGGATGTCACTCCCGTCCGAGATTAAATCGAAGGGGCCCAGTTTCGCGATGCCTGCAGATAGATGCAGGGCAACATCCTGGGAAGTCTGATGGATCTCTCGATACCCTTCGTGACCCAGGCGCAGGAAGTTGTAATATTGCGCCACCACCTGGTTACCGGGACGGGAAAAATTCAATGCGAAGTTGGGCAGATCGCCGCCCAGATAGTTGCAGTGGAAAATGAGTTCTTCCGGCAGTTCCGCTTTCTCACGCCAGATGATCCAGCCGACCCCGGGATACACCAACCCGAATTTATGCCCGGACGTGTTGATCGATTTCACCAGCGGCAGCCGAAAATCCCATTCCAGGTCCGGTTGCAGAAACGGTGCGACGAATCCCCCGGAAGCGGCATCCACATGAATGGGAACTTCCCAGCCGGTTTCAGTATTGAGTTTGACGAGTGCGTCGTTGACTTCTTTGACGTTTTCATACCGTCCATCAAAGGTACTGCCCATGATCACGACGACGCCAATCGTATTTTCGTCGACAAGTTTTAAAGCTTCTTCAGCAGTCAGGCAGTAGCGGTCGCCTTCCATGGGGACGAACCGGGGTTCGATTTCCCAGTAACGACAGAATTTTTCCCAGCAGACCTGCACGTTAATGCCCATGACCATGTTCGGTTTATCAGCGGGTTTGCCGGCGGCTTCTCTGCGTTTGCGCCAGTTCCATTTGAGTGCCATCCCACCCAGCATGGCTGCCTCGCTGGACCCGATTGTCGAACAGCCGACGGCGTTTTCTTTTGAGGGTGAATTCCAGAGTTTCGAGAGCATGTTGGTACAGCGCAGTTCAATCTCTGCGGTCTGCGGATATTCATCTTTGTCGATCATGTTCTTGTCGAACGTTTCCGACATCAGCTGCCGGGCTTCATCCTCCATCCAGGTGGTGACGAAGGTCGCGAGGTTCAATCGCGAGTTACCATCCAGAATCAGTTCGTCACGGATCAGGTTATAAGCGACTTTGGGAGGCAGACCTGCGCCTGGCATCTCGTACTTGGGGACAGGCTCCTGGGTGAAGCGTCCCCCGTATGCGGGAGTGATGAAGGATTCGGGGTCAGATGGATGCAGATTTTTCTGGCCATGCAGCATGAACAATGCCCTCCTGGTTGATCAGTACGGATTCAAAAGCGTGTACTGCTATCCTACTGTCTGGCGCAGAGATTTGAATGAAGATCGCTTGTGGGATCTGCTTTTCTGCAAACTTTATGTATTGCAGCCCACGGCGCACTGGCCAATGATGTCCAGCTTATCGTCATTGAGATAGCAGTAGCGGTTGACCCAGACGCCGTCCGGGCTGATATCGGTCGCGACCTGCATGCGTGTCCGGAAATCTTCCGTGGGGCCGTAGCCATGCGCGAGTGCATAAATGGGCATGGGGCGTGCCAGTTTTCTGGCCGCCAGAATTTTCCGTTCCTGTGCGAGGGGGCCGGCGGTGTGAGGTTGATCAGGACCCGGATAATAAACGTCTGCCAGGCGCGTGGGGTGCGACCAGTCGGTGATATCAAGAAATTTGAACAGGGCGCGGACCAGCAGCGATTCCGAGATACCAGGATTGGCGGCCAGTATCTGATCGCCGTAGGCACGCAACATCATCGACCAGTGCATTCCATACAGTTTCACGCTGACCGAGTTACAGTATTTCGCAGCCAGCGAGTAATTCATGCCCGACAGAATTGACCAGGGGGGAGGGAAAGCGCTGGGTGCCAGTTCCACACCTGGTTTACCGCAGTCGTCCATTGTATTCCGGAAACCGGCCAGCAGTTCCCTGGAAAGCTGGGCTTTCATCAGCAGCATCTCTGCGGCTCCGGGATACTGGTCGTTGAGCCAGACAGGGAAGTTCGCGGCCTGGTTGTCTTCGGAGAGCCAGTTTTCCAGATCGTAATTCGTCAGCCCGCCATTGAGTTTCTGGTACAGGGCCTGCGAGTCTGACTGCATGTTTTCAAAGTTGTAACCCAGGCGGCCTGCTGCCTGGCGGGCATGCTCACTGAAATCGAAAAAAGCGGAGTCCAGAAAGTAAGGTGGATATTCGGGCCAGTCAAATCGGAGGCCGTCAATATCGGGATACTGGTTGAGTAAATCGCGAATCAACGCGTGCTGATATTCAATGATATGTGGACTTGCCAGACTCCCGTTATTGGCAACCCGTCTGCGGGGCAGTGATCCATCGGGCAGACGGGGGATATCTTCTTCGACCGGTCCGCCGAACTGCACACGATATCCGGGAGGGATCGCTGCCTGGACCTGGAAGTAAACTTCCAGTCCCCGTTCGTGGGCGGCTTCAATAAAATCTGCGACGACGTGTCCTGCGCTGTGTGTGAGTTCGTCCGCCGGCGCGGGCTGATAGCGCAGACCCGAATAGAGAGACTGATCGGGGATAAAACTGGGAGATGTTTTGACCCAGAGTTCCCGTTTGCCTTCCCACAACGGTCGATCCAGCAGGCGAACCTGTCCCGCGCCTGCATCAGCCGGGGGCTCGCGGACGCCTGTCTGTTCGTCAGCCAGTTGCATCACATAAGGCGAAGTGGAAACGGCCGTGATCCCGGCCCGCTTCATGAGATTATCGAGAACCGATTCGACGCCCTCGTACTGCAGGTACTCCGGTAAGACTGTCACACCAATTTGTCTCTGCTGGCTCATGTTTTCCTCACGTTGAAGCAGAATAAAACTCTGACAACGCTATCTTACCGGTCCGCCAGAATGTTTCTCCACCCCGGTGAGGAAAAAATTTCTGACTTTACGCAGCCCCGGGTAATTTGTCACAGAATGCGACCAGAATAAAAGTGGCGACCGGGCCCAGCAATAAGGAGAGCAGAAACCAGGCCAGGCCGCTGCGGTTCTTCCCTTGTGCCAGGCCCGCATTGATCAAAGCCAGTGACCCCCAACCGACCAGATATCCTGATTCCTGGGGGATTTGCGCTGCGAATAACATGTTGGTTCCTCCTGCAATCATCAGACTGTTTCTCGCCGAATCAGGTCCGGCTCCTTCTTCGATTCAGGCTGCCTGTAAAAAAACGAGCCCCGTCAATCAGTGATCGAGGGGCCCGGTATTTGAAAATCAGATGGTTGTCAGATTCACTCGGTAATGATGTCGTTCACAGTACCACCGCTGGGAATCATCGGCAGTACGTGTTCCTGGTAGGTACAGATGACATCCAGCAGATAAGGTTGATCCGAGGCCAGCATTTCTGCCAGGGCTGCCGGATATTCTGCTTTGGAGCGTACCTGTTTTGCCTGCAGGCCAAAGCCTCTGGCGATGGAGACAAAGTCGGGATAGGTGGCTTCAGCATGCTCGCCTGAGCCTTTGCCTTCCCATTCCGGATGATGCACAGGACCCAGGTAGGTATGAGCACGTCGCCCTTCCATGAAGCGGTCTTCCCATTGCACGACCATGCCCAGGTGCTGGTTATTCAGCAACAGAATTTTGACCGGCAGATTCTCAGTATGCAGTGTTGCCAGTTCCTGAATGTTCATCAGCATCGAGCCATCGCCGTCGATGTCGACCACGAGGTCATTGGGAAACTGTGCCTGTACGCCCATGGCAGCGGGCAGTCCGAAGCCCATGGTTCCCAGACCGGAACTGCTGAGCCAGTGGCGGGGTTTGTTGAATTTGTAGAACTGGGCCGCCCACATCTGGTGCTGACCCACGCCTACAGTGATGTAAGGGTCTCTGTCTTTGGACTGTTGCCAGAGTTCGTGGATCGCATACTGCTGCGACATGACGTCACCCAGTTCGGGGTATTTGAGCGGGTATTTTTCTTTCCACTCTTTGCACTGTGCCAGCCAACTGTCGACCTGGGGCAGGTCGTCATCGGTAATCGTTTCGTTGAGGGCGACCAGCACATGTTTCAGGTCGGCATTGATGGGGATATGCGCTTCCTTGTTTTTCTGCAGCTCGGAAGGATCGATATCGACGTGCACGATTTTTCCATGCTTGGCAAACTCTTCGAGTTTACCGGTCACGCGGTCATCAAAGCGTACGCCGAACGCCAGCAGCAGGTCTGCTTCGTTGACGGCGTAGTTCGCATACACGGTTCCGTGCATGCCCAGCATATCCAGGCTCAAGGGATCCTCGCCAGGAAATACGCCCAGTCCCATCACTGTGGTGGTAACCGGTATATTGGTTCGTCGGGCGAACTTGACCAGTTCTTCAGAGGCGTCTGAAATAATTGCCCCGCCACCCACATACAGGATCGGTTTTTTGGAACGTTTGATGGCTGCCAGAATCTGTTTGATCTGTTCCGGAGCCGCTTTCCGCATTTCCGGGCGATAGCCGGGCAGGTAAGTGTCGGGATTGTAATCGGGTTCTTCATCCAGGGTTGCCAGCTGACAGTCCTTCGGGAAGTCGATCAGTACGGGACCGGGACGGCCGGTATTCGCGATGAAGAAGGCTTCTTTCACGATGCGGGCCACGTCTTTGACATCGGTCACCATATAGTGGTGCTTGGTGATCGCGCGGGAAATTTCCACCATGGGAGTTTCCTGGAAGGCGTCACTGCCGATGACGGCTTGAGGCACCTGGCCGGTGATTGCCACCAGGGGAATCGAATCGAGCTTGGCATCTGCCAGTGCTGTCACCAGGTTAGTTGCCCCGGGACCACTGGTCGCCATGCAGACTCCCACTTCCCCGGTCGTGCGGGCAATCCCCTGTGCAGCAAAGCCGCCCCCCTGTTCGTGGCGGGGCAGAAAGGTGCGGATCTCGTCCTTGTATTTCATTAAAGCCTGGTGCAGAGGCATGCTACAACCACCTGGATAAGCAAAGATGGTTTTCACGCCCTGCCGCACCAATGCCTGGACCAGAATCTCAGCGCCATTGATTGTCTTCGTTTGCGTGTCTTTTTCGTTGGCAGTGGCCACTGTTTCACCCTTCTGTTTTTTCGATAATCTCAAAATGTCTCAATAATTTTCCAGAATCGATCAATGCCGCCGGTTCACTCAGAAAAGCTCCCGTCCGGCTGACCGCTGTTTTGCTGTTACCACAACAGACAGTTACGTAGACGCACCTCGTACGCCAAATGTTCGTTGCGGTAATCAATCACTTGATTGGTGGTCAATTCTATCTTGTCTCAGGGACAATAACGAGTCATTTCCTGCTCAGAATCCAATATTCGTCGAGAGACACGCCCATTAGTCCGCTTCAGCAAACAGATTGCAGAGACTGTTTCGTTTATAGAGATTAAACATGTTAGATCGGGTCCTCTGCTCGACCGCGGACAGGTGATGTGCGCGAAGATTAATGTCAGATACGTTTAAGTCTATTGCTATTCGTTGTTTATGAAACAGGGGATGGGCCGGATTGACCGAGAATCGCTGGTTTGAGAACAATGGTGGGCGGGCGAAAAGTTGATTCGGCACTTTACATAAATGATCTTTGAAATGAGCTTGCCTGGTAGCACAGTCGATCAGTAATGATAGAGCGGAAAATCGAATCTACTCTGATGAGCATAACTTCACTGTCACCTCCTGCTCGCTGCGCTCGGCCCGAATTGCATTCGAGCTCACCCGATCCTGATCGTATGGCTAAATATTTCGATCACTGCTGGTGAGCGAAGAGTTCCACACAACAGGAATATCGTGCTCAATCTTTCCCACCCGGCTTCCGCGGAAACTGTGCTTCCAGCAACTGCACCGCTTTTTTAAATTCCGCCTGATCCGAGGGATGTTCGATGATGTTCGTATTCTCTGCCGGATCGCTGGTGTGATCGTAAAGTTCCCGCGCGATCACCTTACCGGTATTGAAATTACGCCATTCGGTGTAACGATAGCGGGGCGTGCGGACGGAAACACCCATGTTTTCGGGCTGCTTTTTGTAGTACGCGGGGCGTGGATGCTGCGTATAGGCGGCTGGTTTGACTGACTGTGTCGGGTCCTTCAATACAGGCACCAGGCTTTTGCCCTCCAGCTTTCCGGGGGAGGGGAGTCCGCATAATTCGACCAGCGTCGGATACATGTCGAGCAGTTCCACCAGCGCGTCTGATGTCTTGCCCGCCTGCTGCATATGAGGCGTTGCGATCAACAGAGGCACACGCGCATCATTTTCGAAGTTGGATGTTTTGCACCACAGCCCATGTTCGCCCAGATGAAAGCCATGGTCCGACCAGAATACGATGATCGTGTTCTCGCGCAGTCCCAGGCGATCCAGTTCCGCCAGTACTTTACCAATCTGCGCGTCCAGGTAACTGATGCCTGCCAGGTAACCGGTCCGCAGTTCTATGATCTGCGCATCGGTCAGCTTCCCCTCCACGGCTCTCAAAATTTCCCGACTGTCATGCAGGGCAATATCCGGTACGTTTTTCGGAGGCTGGGGATTATCGGGAACCGTAATCGGACTGTCGTCATACAGGTCCCAGTATTTCTTAGGTGGATTGAACGGCAGATGCGGTTTCCAGAAGCCCACTGCCAGGAAGAAGGGCTGCTGTTTCTGTTTGATGTTCTGCAGCGCTTGGACGGCGAGATCGGCGATGCGACCGTCAAAGTAAGCGGAATCAGGGACGTCGCGGCACTCGGATCGCGGCGCTTTCGCAAGGTTGACCGGCAGTTCCCGGTTATTGTTTAACAGAGGCTGGTCGTCATCGTGTCGCGCAAAATGCATGACGGCCGGCACACTCCACGAAGCGGGGTCGCCCTCGATCTTCTGCCGCCAGTTATGAAAAATCTTGCCGATGTTCTGTGTGAAGTAACCTTGCTGCTTGAACAACTGTGGCAGCGTCACGATGTCCGCATCGACTTCGCGAAAGTGTGTGGGCAGATCCCAGATCTCAAGACTGTCCGGACGTCGCCCCGTCATAAGTGAGGCCCGCGAAGGGTTGCACAGCGCCTGCTGACAGTAGGCCTGTTTAAACAGCACGCCTTCCGCCGCCAGCTGATCCAGGTGCGGCGTCTTCACCAGGGGATGTCCATAACAGGCCAGATCGCAACGCAGATCATCCGCGCCGATAAACAGCACATTTGGTTTTTCAGCCGCCTGTGATTGTAACCCGAGGGCAGGGCAGAGGATCAGGAGTAACACAACTACCAGCGGAGAGCGGCGTCTGCCAGTAAAAATCATGAGCACAGGCTTTCAGAGTAAGAATTCAGAACGATCAGGACCGACTCTGTTTTCATTCTGCAGCCCGCAGACTGATTCCGCAAGCATTGATTTGCAGAGGCTCCCATTTGCGGAATAAATAATATTTGTGAAAAAACAGCAAACTGAATAAACAAATAATTTGATTGACAGTGTCTGATAATTGTATTACTGTGTTGATACAGTACTAAATGAGGGTTTTCCCAATGCAGATTCAATTATCAGAAGCGGATGGCACGCCTTATTACCAGCAGGTTGTGAACCAGGTCAAGTTTCTGGTGGCCTCCGGTCGTCTCGAAGCCCACGAGCAGTTGCCGTCCGTCCGTGGTCTGGCACAGCAGTTGACCATCACCCCCAATACCGTCGCGCGAGCCTATCGCGAGCTGGAAGCCGAAGGGGTTGTGATCTCCAGACGCGGTGCCGGCGTTTTCATTTCGAACGGCGTTTCCCCCCTGTCCAACAAAGAAAAACGCCGCATCCTCAACGAACGCATGGATGCCCTGCTGACCGAATCGCGTCAACTGGGTGTAGATGAAGAGACCCTGTTGAAATTACTCCGTCAGCGGAGCCAGAAATTTGATTCACATCAAGAGGTCGAAAAATGAGCGAGCATGTCATTGAAATCAGCAATCTGAGTCGTCGTTTCGGCAAGAAACAGGCGCTGTCCGACGTCAGCCTGTCTGTGCCTGAAGGCTGTGTGTTCGGACTGGTCGGCGAAAACGGAGCCGGCAAAACCACCCTGTTGAAACATGTGCTGGGCTTTTTGAAGCCGCAGCAGGGGAGCGTGCGCGTATTTGGTCTGGACCCGGTGGCTGACCCGCCGGGCGTACTCGGGCGGATCGGGCATCTCTCGGAAAACCGCGACCTCCCGGCCTGGATGACGGTCCGCGAGCTGATTGAATTCACGCGGGCCTTCTATCCGAAATGGGACCCCGTCTACGCCGAAGAACTGCGGATGATGTTTGAGCTTTCGCTGAATCAGAAAGTACCCACACTGTCGCGAGGCCAACTCGCACGGGCCGGTCTGCTCGTCGCGCTGGCGCATCGACCGCCGCTATTGGTGCTGGACGAACCTTCGTCCGGCCTGGACCCGGTAGTTCGCAAAGACATTCTGGACGCCATCATTCGCACGGTGGTCGAGGAAGGGCGAACGGTTCTGTTTTCCTCGCATCTGCTGGACGAAGTGCAGCGCGTCTCCGATCGCATCGCGATCCTCGATCAGGGCAAACTGTTACTCACGAGTCCACTGGATGAAGTGCTGGTCTCGCATTACCAGTTGACAATCCGCTTCCTGGAACCGCAGCCCTTTTTCCCCCAACTCACCGGCGCACTGATGTGGTCGGGTTCCGGCAGAGAGTGGAAGATCGTCTGTAACGGTCAGAAACAGGAACTGGAATCAGAGCTGGAACTGATGGAAGCCGAAATCCTCGATCAGACGGCACCGACGCTGGAAGAAATCTTCGTCGCCCGGATGAAGTCGGCTCAACGTGCTTCTGCACAGGAGTAAATTATGACACATCTGCTCTTTGTCGTCACAAAAACATTTACGAAACGCGCCTGGCTGGCGGCGGTGCTGGCTGTCAGTGTGCTGGTGTTCGTGCCGCTCGTTTTTCGTGGATTGATGTCGATTAAAGAACTGGGGGCTTATGGTATCTCCACTGATCCGTTTCAGTATCATTTTGTGTTCCTGGGATTGTCATGGATCTTTTTTATCGCAATTTGTGTCCATGCATTACAGGGGTGTGAGAAAATCGTGCTGCGATTGCCAGTTTCTTCAACTGCGATTGTCAGCGGCTTGATCATGTTGACGGTCGGGCTGGTATTGATCCTTAATCTGGTTACGAATGGGCTGTATCGCGTCTTCTTTTTCGATCACAACCGGCTGAGCGAATATTGGCCATTACTGGGGCCATTATTATTTTTAGTCACACTCGTTCTGGTAGGACATTCTTTGTTCTGGAGCAGGTTTGCCCCCAGTGTAACCGGCAGTCTCTTCAGTATCAGTTTCGTCGCTGCTCTTTGCTGGTGGTTTGCCTCACGCTATTTTCCAAACGGTTTTCAAGAACCGGTAGTGCCTTGGAATCATGTCACTCTTTCGGACTGGTCAACCTTGCTGGTTATTAACATCGCTGCCTGGTACCAGGGAACTCGTGCATTTGAGAAGGTTCGAGCTGGGACGGCTGAACCCAGCCTGCAGTGGTCGAAGCTGATGGACTTTTGGAATACCCTTTCATCGGGAATGCATATTGATAGTTCTGTAGAATTCAGTTCGCAACAACGTTCGCTGTCACAATTGCATTGGGGCGATTCCTGTCGCCGTCCGGTGGTCATCGGGGGACTGTGTTTTGGCGCGGGGGGAGTGTTCCTGAGTTTTCTGTTGTTCAAACTGTCTTTTGTACCAGGAAGCCAGCAGTCTGCCTTTTGGAATTATCTCCAAAGCATCTCAGTTGTAACCAATACATTGATTTTACTTGCGGCGCTGCTTACGGGGTTTCTGCTGGGCGATGGGATTCACAATCCCGGACGCACAGAACTGAAACGTTACCTGAATGCCGTTCCACTGTCAGATCGTGTTTTTTCTGCTGTTTTGATGCGAAATTTAGTCAAGACGGTCTGTCTAGTCTGGTCCTGTCTGGTGCTGGGTTGTCTGATCAGTCATATCATCGTACTGCATTATTTTGATTTCAATGCATCCCCATTGAATATGCTGTTTTTAGAGTCTTATGTCAGCAGGATGCCAGAACAGCCAGTGTCTTTTCTGTTTCTCTCGGCGACAATTTTATGGGGTGTTTCATCCACCATGGTATCGATTTTCTGGACGGGTCGTACCTGGTTCTATTTTACGGTGCTTTCCCTGTTTGGCGGATTGTGTTTTGCCTTAATTCTGATCGGTGCCTGCATTCAATCTGAATCCATTACCGGATTGCTTTACGGCTTGGCCATGACGCTTTCCTCTTTTCTATTGGGAGGGACGGTTGCCGCTTATTTGATTACATATCGAAAAAAACTGATTTCAGTAAGCGGTATACTCGTGGCAGTTCTTTTCTCGCTGGCCGCAGTCTGGTTCTGCAGTTCTCTTTCTGCTGAGGATTATGATTCCCTTTTTTACCGAATCCTCGATTCGAATTTCTTCTTTCGTGCAGCGGGAATTAACAGTATGCGATTTTTTGTTTTCGTACTTCTGGTTTTACTTACAACCCCCTTCGCGACGATTCCCCTGGCGGTCTCCTGGAATCGGCATCGGTAATTGTTCAAGGTGCATTTGATGTCATCTGCCTTTGTTGTGACAACTCGACTGATCTACAAGCGTGCCTGGCTGTCGATACTGTTCTGGTCGGTGTTGTTTGTACTCATTCCCTTCGCGTTTTTGAGAATCGAACAATACCTGGCAGGACCAGTCTCCTGGCGATGTGGGAATCGAACATTCACTGATTATGCATTTTATTATTTTTCATATCTGTGCATGTCCAGCACGATTTTCATGAATGTCAGTGTGGATGTGATAAAGGATTGTCGGAAGATCTGTCTGGGGCTTCCTGTATCGTCCCGTGTCATTGCGAGTTGGCTGATGTTAATTGTGGTAGCGCTGTTTGTCGCGATGCAACTGGTGACCTATGGAATGTACCGTCTCCTGATACTGGATCAAACCGTTCTCAGAGAATTTTGGCCAGTGACAGGACCGCTCTCATTTCTCGTGACTTTGATTCTTGTCGGATATTGTTTTTATTGGTTAATGCATGTTCCCAGTTTGCCTCGTCTGTTGGCAGGCATTATCGTTTTGCCGGGGATGTTGGTCTGGTTTGTTGCCCGCTTTTTTCCGGATGGTTTCAATGAAGGTCTAGAGCCCTGGAACCGGGTGACCCCGGGAGAATGGGGGACCATGCTGGGTGTCTCACTGGGAGCCTGGTATCTGGGGACGATTGCTTTTGCGCAGGTTCGAGCTGGCACCACCGTTTCCAGTACATCCTGGGAGCGTCTGCGGGAATGGTGGAAAGTACTATCCGTTGGTACGGGTTCTGAAATACAAAAGAGTCAACATTCGCTGGCGGCGATGCTGGCGCAAGTGCACTGGCGTGATTCGTGCCAGCGTGCTGTGATGACAGGATGTGTGCTGGTAGGGGGTCTGCAACTGACAGCGAGTGGTCTGTTCGGAGCGTTGATGTTCTGGAACAATGCATACTTGCGAGGGGTTTCGCCAGATTCATTTATGATGAATCTGGTCGGGATGCTGGTTGCCGTTTCTACTTCCTTCTGCTTCATATCGGTTGTGGTTGTAGCGGTTCTACTTGGATTGGGAATCAGTAGCAAACGGCCCGGGGAGATGAAGTTGTATTTGTCTCAGATTCCCGTCTCCGATCGAAGTATGAACAGCATTTTTGCTTGCAATATGTTGAGAGCCTGCGGTTATACCTGTCTGATCAATCAGGTTGTCCTGCTGATTTGTCTGTGTGTAGTTGCTGCATTGTATGGTTGGCAGACGTTTACAGTGCTGCTCCATTCCGGATTTTTTCATGTGCGATATTCGCTTCATATTGTGCTGATGCTGGGCGGGCTGTGGCTCATTGCCGCCAATCTGGTCGCTTTGCTCTGGTCGGGCCGAGGAAGACTGCTCGGTGTGGCTTTGTTGTGCCTGGAGTTGGTCTTCATGTTTTATGCGATGACGGTGTATTTACTGGGGCGGTATAGCAGCAACTACTTTTTGAATGGAGTCGTTTTCTATGGAATGCTGCTCTCAGTCTATCTCCCTCTGATTTGGGGAATGTTTCACGCGTTTCGTACCGCTAGCCGTAAGCAACTGTTGACGCGAAGACAAGCCCGGCTGGCATTGTCTGGATGGTGCGTCTCAGCCATTGTACTGCTGATTTACATGCTTAGCCGTTTGGATAATTCTAACATGTTGCCTCAGACGGGCGCATTCTGGTTGGTCAACTCCGGCTTGTGTGCATTATTTCTGCTCCCCTTCGCGACGATCCCCCTGGCAGTGTCGTGGAATCGGCATCGGTGATATATGGCTTTTTCAATTGTAAATCTGGTTCAATGAGTGTGCGGTGAAATCATGACTCATCTGCTCTTAGTCGTTACAAAAACATTTACGAAACGTGCCTGGCTGGCAGCGGTGCTGGCTGTTTGTCTGCTCGTGCTGGGGTCGCTCTCGTTGCGTGAGCTGATCTACCTTCTGGAGGGGCCGACGGACTCCGGCAGTGTGAACCCCTTTCATTTTCATTTTGCGTTTCTGGCGACCTCCTGGGTGACCTTTATTGCCGTCTGCCTGCAGGCGCTGCAGGGGTCGCAGCAGATGATTCGGGGGCTGCCGATTTCTTCTGCCAGGATTGCCAGCGGCCTGATGTTTTCTTCCGTCGGAGTTGTGGTGCTGCTCAGTCTGGTTACAAATGGTCTGTATCGGCTGGTCTTTTTTGACGAACACTGGCTCGCCGACTATTGGCCCGTGCTGGGGCCGCTGTTGTTTCTCTGCACACTGGTGATGGTCGGGTATCACTGTTTCTGGAGTATGCACGCACCCGGTTTTCTGAAAGTCGCAGGCTGGGGGATGGCTTTTGGATTGCTGTTTTACTGGTTCGTCAGCCGATATTATCCGCATGGTTTTGCGAAAGGTGTTGTTCCCTGGAGCCATGTCACGCTGACAGAATTTGTCACACTGCAGCTGGTCAGTCTGGTTGCCTGGCTGGGGGGAGTCCGTGCCTATTCGAACATTCGCAATGGTGCTGCCATGCCGTCGCCGCAATGGGATCAGACGCAACTCTGGTGGACCGCATTGATCACCGGCCGGATTCCCGAACGGATGTCGGTCCCCCTCTCACGACGAATGACACTGGCGCGCATGCACTGGAGTGGCTCCTGTCAGCGGGCAGTCATTGTGGGTGGAATCCTGTTTGGTGTGGCTGTGCTGATTGTGAATCTGGCTGCCGCTGCAATGTATGATTCCAGCAGCCCTGAATTGAATAACCTGCTAGAGCTTTCCGAAACTTTTCAGGTATCCACGCTGGTACTCTCCGGCATTGCGGCGATTGGAGTGACCATCATGCTGGCTGGCAGTGTCGCCGGGACGGGCAATACAGAAATGAATCGCAGCCTGGCGATGACGCCTCTGTCAGATCGCGAACTTTCTGCTTCGCTGTTTGGGAACATGTGGAAAACCTGTCTGGCGTGCAGTGTGATGCTTCAACTGGCCCTGCTGCTCAGTTACGCCGGTTTTTTGATGATGCAGGGAACAGAAATAGTTCACTCAAACTACGACATGGGTGAATGGCTGAAACAGAACCTGATCTATTCCAGCGTCGCAATGATCGGGTCCTGGATCCTGACTGCCAATTTACTCGCACTCTGCTGGACCGGCCGCCAGTGGGTCTGCAATACAGTTGTAGGCGTCGTGGTGGGAGGCAGTGTAACGTTCATGATCATAAGTCAGATTCTGAGATCCAGTGGCTTTTATCAGGCTGCCCAGTTATTGGAAAAAAGCGTATTTCTCGTGATGACGTTGTCGATCATCAGTGCCACGATTGGTGCCTGGCTGGATGCCGGAAAACGGTGCTTAATTCGAAAACGAACGCGCAATGCGGCGTTGTGCTGCAGTATTGCCGGTCTGGTCTTGTTCAAAACCTGGGTCTTCCGGCAGACAGTCGGACCCGATCACTGGATCGGATTTTTATGGATTGCAACTCTGATTGCATTGATCCTCGCACCGTTTGCAACGATCCCCCTGGCGCTCTCCTGGAATCGGCATCGTTGACAAAACTGAATTGTGTGAGATGTATATAGTCTGTTGTATTGAGTCTTCCTGAAAGTTGAGGTGTCCCTGATGTCATCTGCCTTCTATATGACGACCCGCAATTTCTGTAAACGCGCCCGGCTCGGCGCCTTGCTGGCGGTAGGAACGCTGGTGCTGGGGCCGTTGATTTCCCGTATGATCATGCGGCTGCAGGGGTTGAGCCTGGAGCATCTCGAACAGAATGTGTTCGATTATCACTTTGCCTACCTGGGGGTCTCGTACATCTTTTTTCTGGGGGTCTGCCTGCAGGCGCTGGCTGGCAGCGAAAAATTCTGCCTGGGTCTGCCGGTCTCTTCCACTTCCATCGCCACCTGGATGATGCTCTCGATGGTGGGGCTGGTAGTCGCGCTGCAACTGGTAACCAACGGCCTGTATCGCGTTCTGTTTTTCGACGATCGCTGGCTGGCAGACTACTGGCCTCTGCTGGGACCACTGCTGTTTATGGTGACTTTGATTCTGGTGGGGCACGCGGCTTACTGGAGCCTGCATGCACCCAGCCTGACGAAATTCACGTTCTGGTCTGCCGCGATTGTCGCGCTGTTCTGGTGGTTTATCTCTCGCTACTTTCCCAACGGTTACTACCAGAAGATCGTACCCTGGCGAGCCGTCACGCTGGGAGAATTCCTGCTGATGCAACTGGTGGGAATCGCTGCCTGGTATCAGGGAACCCGGGCGTTTGCCCATGTACGAAATGGGACCGCTCTCCCCAGCCCCCAGTGGGAACAGCTTCAGGTCTGGTGCAATGGTTTGCTGACAGGCTCTGTCCCTGAGCAGCCGATTGTGCCTCTCTCACGGAAAGCAGCGCTGGCCCGATTGCATTGGCGCGATTCCTGTCAGCGTGCGGCGTTACTTGCCGGAGTGGGATTTGGACTGACCATGCTGGTGATCAATGTGCTGGTCATCGCCAACTTTGATCCCTCCCGAACCAACCAGAATAATTTCAGTCAACTGGTAGAAGTTTTTTTAATTTCCTCAATGTTCTTTGGTCTGGTTGCAGCCATTATCGTTGCCGTCCTCATGGGAGAGGGGACCACGGGTAGCGGACGAACTGAAATGAAGCAGTTCCTTGCCAAAGCGCCGCTTGTCGATCGCGATCTGAATTCGACCCTGTTCCGCAATCTGCTCAAAACACTGGGACTGACATTTATGGGTATCATCGTTGCGCTGGGGCTCAGTCTGATCATCGCCGGGATCTGGCATGGAGCTGAGGTATTTCAGGTGTTGTTCTCTTCGGTCATTCGGGGAGGGGGCTCGATTCTGCCTGTGTTTTTACTGGTCATCGGTTTCTGGGTCATCGCGGCCAATATGATTTCTGTCTTCTGGACCGGTCGTTCCTGGTTTTATTTTACGGCGATCGGCGTCTTCTTCGGGGGGATTGTCTTTTATATCATTCTGATGAATCTCGGAGATACTCTGTTTCGCAATTCGATTCTTTATCACTACATGACAATCGTGCTGCTGTTGTTGCCGCCTCTGTTGATTTGTGCGGGAACCTTCGCCGCGTATATGGTTGCCTGCCGCAGGAAACTGATTTCACAGACAGGCTCAATTGTGGCGCTGGTGCTCTGGATGTGCTCTGTCACTGGAGTTCTGATCTGGATGCTGGAACGCTCTCAATATTATCACGGTGTTGTCTGGGGATTGTTGCTGATCTACGCGACGCTGGCAGCTTTGGTTCTCGCGCCGTTCGCGACGATTCCCCTGGCGCTCTCGTGGAACCGGCATCGGTAATCTAACTGAAACAGGATCACTCTGCTATGAAAAAGAGGCTTGTTTTAAGCCATGAAATTCGTTGAAAAATGAGGTACCACTGATGTCAGCCATCTTTTATGCGACCACCAAACAGTTTTGTAAACGTGCCTGGTTCGGCGCGGTCCTCGCCGTCGGGGCGCTGGTGATGGTGCCTTTGTTAATTGTGCTTATTCTAAAGTTCAATGGATTACAACCAGGACAGATGAACCAGAGTTACTTTGACTTTCACTTTGCCTATCTGGGGGTCTCCGGGGTCTTTTTTCTGGGTGTCTGTCTGCATGCATTCTCTGGCAGCGAAAAGTACTGTCTGGGTCTACCGGTTTCTTCGACTTCCATCGCCACCTGGCTGATGCTGGCAATGGCGGGATTCGTGGTGGTGCTGCAACTTCTGACCAATGGCCTCTATCGGCTGCTGTTTTTTGATGAGCACTGGCTTGCCAATTATTGGCCTTTATTGGGGCCTCTCTTATTTCTGGTTACCCTGATTCTGGTGGGACATTGTATGTTCTGGAGCATGCATGCTCCCAGCTTTACCAAGACATTTCTGGGAGTCGCTTTGACGATGGGTATGCTGGTCTGGTTCGTTTCCCGGTATTACCCGAACGGGCTCAAGTCAGATATCGTTCCCTGGAGCCGCGTGACGCTGGGCGAGTTTGTGACCATGCAACTGACCTGCCTCGTAGCCTGGTATCAGGGGACACGTGCCTTTGCAGAGGTCCGTGCCGGCACCGCGGTTCCCAGCCCTGCCTGGGAAAGGATGAAGGTCTGGTGGTATGCGCTGCTCACCGGAGCGATTCCCGAGCAGTCAGCGGTTCCCTGCTCGCCGAGATCATCGCTGGCCCGTTTGCATTGGCGCGATTCGTGTCAGCAGTCTGTTATTGTCGGGGGAGGAGTATTCGGCCTGTTGTCGTTGATGTTCAACCTTTTGATAGGGACACGTCTGAATTCAGAGCCGACGGCTCTGCGAGATGTCATGGAAGGTTTTGTAGCCATGTCAACTATTCTCACCTTGGCCGCTGCTGTCACTGCAGGAGCGATATTGGGGCTGGGGATTTGCAGCACGGGACGCACGGAAATGAAACGCTGTCTGGCAATGGCTCCGCTGACGGATTCTGATTTTAATGCCACCCTGTTCGCGAACATGGTTAAAGTGTTGGGCTGGTCCATTCTGATCATTCAATCGGCTCTGCTGCTGAGTCTGATCGTCACTGCAGTACTATATGAAGTAGACACGTTTCGCGTACTGCAGGTAACCGGTTTTCTGGGGAATGGATCAAACAGCTTGAGTGATATGCTGTTGTATTTATTCGGGGAAAATGGATTTTTATGTCATACGCTGGTGACATTGATCGGATTCTGGATCATCGCCGCAAATATAGTTTCCGTACTCTGGACAGGACGTACCTGGTTTATCGTCTCTGCGATCGGAATCTGCTTTGGTGGTCTGTATTTCTACAGCATGATGATTAGCTTGCTGGAAGCATTCTTTCCTCGTCAGTATCTGGCGGAATTGGTTATTATCAGTATGTTGCTGTTTTTATATTTTCTGATTCTGGGGGGCACTCTTGCCGCCTATTTGACTGCCCTTCGCAGGCAATTGATCTCAAAAGCCCGGTTCCTTGGGGCTGGTTTGCTCTGGTCATTTGCTGTCATGGGAGTTCTGGTGACTTTGCTGAGCATGGCTCCCCATTACCCGTTTCGGACGATGTGTGGGGAGTTTTGTGTTTTTTCAGTTCTGGGTGCCCTGAGCCTGGCACCGTTTGCCACGATTCCCCTGGCGCTCTCGTGGAATCGGCATCGGTAATTCAGAGTTGAATAAATAATAAATCAAAGAGTCATACTGTGATATGGATTAATAGAAACTGAGGTAACCCTGATGTCTTCTGCCTTGATTGCGACGACAAAAAGTTTCTGCAAACGTGCCTGGCCGAGTGCCTCGATCGCCGTGGCGACTCTGGTGATCGTGCCTCTGATGATCAATATTCTGATGCGGTTGCAGGGATTGACTATCCCTTATAGCGATCAGGAAATATTCAGCCTGCATTTTACCTACCTGGGAATTTCCTGGATCATTTTTCTGACGATCACTGTCCGTGCTCTGGCAGGCAGTCAGAAATATTGTCGCGGGTTACCGATCTCTTCCCGCGCCATCGCGACGTGGCTGATGCTGGCGATGGTGGGACTGGTGGTTGTCTTACAACTGGCGACCAATGGTGCCTACCGGGCTCTGTTTTTTGATGAACGCTGGCTCTCCGATTACTGGCCCGTTTTAGGGCCGGTACTCTTTCTGGTGACGCTGGTCCTGACGGGGCACGCGATATTCTGGACTCTGAATGCACCCAGTTATACACGCATCATTTTGAGCATGGCTATCATCGTGGCCCTGTTCTGGTGGTTCCTGTCGCGCTACTTTCCCCAGGGATTCAAAGCCGAGGCCGTTCCCTGGAGCCACGTGACTCTGGGCGAATTCGTGCTGATGCAGCTGGTCAGTCTGGCGGCCTGGTATCAGGGAACCCGCGCCTTTGCCGGTGTCCGTTCCGGGACCGCAGTTCCCAGTCCGCAATGGACACAGACACGCAACTGGTGGGACAGCCTTACCACCGGCGCGAGCTCCAGCGGACAGACGGGGTTGATTTCACACCGGGCAGCTCTGGCCCGCCTGCACTGGCGCGATGGCTGCCAGCGTGCGGTCATCATGGGTGGGGGACTGTCTGGAGTCGCCGTCCTGGTTCTCAATACAACGATGCGAAACGGCAATGGTTCACATCCGATTAATATCACCGAGGGTTTTCTGCAAATCTATCTGATGTTCTCGATCATCGCTGCCCTCGTGGTCGGGCTGATCGTCGGTGAAGGAACATGCGGACCGGGCAGAACGGAAATGAAAGGCTTTCTGGCGGTCACCCCGCTATCGGATCGTGACTTCGCGGTCGCATTATTCGGAAATATGGTCAAAACGGTACTCTATTCCAGCCTGCTGATTCAGGCGGGGCTGATGTTGAATATGATGGCGTTTGTCGCCCCCGGAATGCTTCAGGGAGACCAGGCTTCGATTATAATCTCCAGAGTGGCCCTCTACTGGTTCGTTTACAGCGTGAATACCCTGGCCTGTTTCTGGACGATTGCTGCGAATGTGATTTCCGTATTCTGGACGGGGCGTTCCTGGTTTTATTATCTGGTGATCGGAAGTATTATTGGCTGCTTCGGGCTCTTTGTCTTCATCGTCAATTTTACGGATCGATTCTTTTACTCCCGTAATATTAACTACCTGCAGATGGCATTCTTCCTGGTGCTGGCGCTGTTGATTTTCATTGGCGTGGTGACCGCTTTTATAACCGCCTGTCGCCGGGGACTGGTCAAAGTATCAACCGCAAGAATCGTCGGCGGTCTCTGGCTGATCGGTTCTCTGGCAGCGATCTGGCTCAAATTTCCTTCAATGAAGGGGCGGGAAGAGATGATGGCCTTCTGTCTGTACGTCTTTTTACTCTCCCTGTATGCACTCGCATTCGCTCCCTTCGCGACGATTCCCCTGGCGCTCTCGTGGAATCGGCATCGGTAACTCTGGTACTCTCAAGTGATTACGTAGCTGTGTTGCCGCCCTAAATCCTGTGAAATTCTTACTTTCAACGCAATTCCCTCTCGATAGTGACTTGCAGTCCTGAGCTGAGCAACTAAAAATAAACAGTTAAGGCAGCTGTTCTGTTTCAGGGCTGATCGGTCAGTGTGCACATTTCTGAATGTGGATGCCCTTCTCCCCTGAAGAGGCGCGCTGCTGTCCTGTATCAGCTATCTGAGTCGTTCCACTGAGGAGAAATCATGGCAACTGCAACATCTCGCATTTCCGCGCGAACCCTGGCCGCAGGGATCACGTGTACTTTAGCCGTCGGTTTCAGTCTTTCCCTGATTCAGGCTGAAGAACCGGTCATCAAGGTTCCGCTGGGGCTGCCTCCGATTGTCTTTCCGGAAGATAACCCACCCACTGCAGAAAAAATCGCGTTGGGCAAACAGCTGTATTTTGACAAACGGCTCTCGCGTGACAATACCATCTCCTGTGCCAGCTGTCATTCGCCGGATAAAGGTTACAGCAACGCCGATCAGTTTGCGACCGGCTTTAAAGGCCAGAAAGGGGGCCGCAACTCACCCACGGTGATCAACGCTGCCTACAACAAATTTCATTTCTGGGACGGCCGCGCCGGATCGCTGGAAGAACAGGCGCTGGGACCGATTGCGAATCCCATCGAAATGAATTTAACGACCAAAGAAGCCGTCGAACGGATCAATGCCATACCCGGCTATAAAAAGCAGTTCCAGAAAATCTTTGGCTCCGATGCGACCGAAGAAACCGTCGCGAAAGCCATCGCGACGTACGAACGTACGATTCTGTGTGGCGATGCCCCCTACGATCGTTTTAAAGCGGGCGATAAAAAAGCCCTTTCGGAATCCGCACAGCGGGGCATGCAGCTGTTTTTTGGAAAAGCGGCCTGCAGCTCGTGTCATTCCGGTCCTACGTTTACCGACCATGCTTTTCATAATATCGGCGTGGGCATGGATGCGAAAGAACCGGATGCCGGACGCAAAGCCATCAGCAACCTGGGCGGCGATCAAGGCAGCTTCAAAACGCCGACCGTGCGTGATATCGGCCGATCTGCTCCTTATATGCACGATGGCAGCCTGAAGACTTTGAAAGAAGTTGTAGAACACTATAATAAAGGCGGTATTCCCAACGAGTTTCTCGATGAAGAAATCTTCAAACTGAATTTAACTCCTCAGGAAGTCGATGACCTGGTGACCTTCATGAAAGAAGGCCTGACCAGTTCCAACTATCCTGAGCATAAAGAACCTGAGCTACCCTGATTGAACTCTCTCGGCAATGTCTCAATAGATGCAGACGAGACGCAAAACTAATTGAAAATCCCTTTTTCAAAGGAAGATGAACACCATGCAGTGGAATTTACAACGAATCTTGAAAGCAACCGCATACTGCCTGACCGCAGCCTGCCTGATGCTCGGAAGTTCTTACCTGGTCGCCGATGAAAAAGGTGACAAAAAAGGCGATGAGAAAAAAGAAGCCGCCAAGAAAGAAGAACCCAAAAAAGAAGAGCCAAAGAAAGAGGAGCCCAAGAAGGAAGCACCGAAGAAAGAAGATGCCAAGCCTGCTCCTAAAAAGGAAGAGCCTAAAAAAGAAGAACCCAAGAAGGAAGAGCCTAAGAAGCCGGCTGTCACTGTGAAAACCCTGGTGACCAACCTCGAAAGCCCCAGTGGTATCGCTATTCAGGAAGGTACGGGACACGTCTTCGTTGCCAGCCGCTACGGTGTTTACCGCTATGACCCCAAAGGTAAAACCGTCGATCTGGAAATCGCCGGCTACCCGACCGACGTCTACGGCAAAGGTCCTAAATACAACATCGGACCTCTGGGCGTGGCTTTCATGGATAAAGATCATCTCGTCGTAGGTGACGGCAGCCGTCCCGATGGGGAAGAACTGGTTCGCATCTACAAAGTCGGCGACAAACCTCTGGAAAAATGGGTCAAAGAAGACACTGCCGCGCAGACGCTGGGTCCCATCAAAGCCGGCGATAAATCTGCCAAAGGCGAAGGTAACTTCTACGGCGTTGCCGTGGGTGGCGGAGATATCTTCATCACCTGTAATGGCGACGACACCAAAGGCTGGGTCGCCAAGTCGGTCATCAAAGACGGCAAAGCCGGTCCCCTTGAACCGAGCATTGCTACCAAGGAAGCAACCAATGTCGATGCACCGGTTGCTATTACATTCTCACCCGATGGAAAAGAACTGGTCATCGGCCAGATGGGTGAAGTCAATGTCGCCGACGATTGCCTGCTGACCTTTTACGATCCCAAAACCGGCAAGCTCACCAAGAGCCTGAAAACCGGTCTGAACGATATCGCCGGCCTGGCTTACAGCCCCAAGACCAAGAAGCTGTATGCGACTGATTTCTCCTGGGTCGACGCTGCCAAAGGTGGCCTGTTCGAACTGAAAATCGAAGGCGATAAAGTGACCGCTGAAAAAGTGATTTCACTCGATAAACCAGCGGCTATCTCTTTTGACAAAGAAGGCAACCTGTATCTGACCGTCTTCGGAACTCAGGGGAAAGATCCTGAAAAATCTCCCGGTTCACTGGCAGTCATCAAGGCTGGTCTCTAAAACAGACGCTCACAATGCGGGTTGTTTCGTTCAACGATCAACCCGCGTTCTGTTAAAAACAAAATTTCTATCCCCCATATTTTGAAGGTAAGTAAAGACTAATGACCGTTCAAGTTATGCAACCCGCTCCTGATTTTGCACTGCAGGGTTACGATCGCGCCTCTGATTCATTCAAGGATTACAAACTGGAAGACTTCAAAGGCAAGTGGGTTTGCCTGTTCTTCTATCCGCTGGACTTCACATTTGTCTGTCCTACAGAGCTGGTCGCATTCAATGAAGCTCTCGGCGAATTTGAATCACGCAACTGCCAGGTTCTGACTGCCAGCACCGACAGCAAGTACTCCCACAAAGGCTGGTGCGACGCGGATCCTCAACTGGGTGGCCTGAAATACCCCATGCTGGCTGATGGCACTCACAAGCTGTCCCGCGATTACGGTGTACTCAAAGAAGATGCCGGTATCGCTGTGCGTGGGATCTTCCTGATCGACCCCAATGGCGTCTGCCAGTGGCTGGCAATCCACGGTCTGAGCGTCGGACGAAACGTGGAAGAAGTCGTGCGTGTTCTCGATGCACTCCAGACAGGCGAAAACGTTCCCTGTAACTGGAAAAAAGGCGAAAAGACACTCTAAGCCATCCGGCTTCGTTAAACGAATTTCAAAGCAGGAGACTCCCATTTGGGGCTCCTGCTTTTTTTACCGCCCTCCTCCGGTAAGTCGCCGGGATTCGGCAGTTTGAATGCAAAAGTAAGCTCCGTCACCTCGTTTTTACGTGACTTCCGACCCGTCTGCTGCTACCTTAAAATTATCAAACCCTGATTCGCATCCGATCCAACTGAGGAGAAAACCGTTGAAGTGCTCAGCCTCTCTGTTCCGATTTTCGTTACTGTTCGTCGTTGCCTGCAGCTCGGTCTCCTGCCTGGCTTCCAACCAGGCCGATCAGAAAGAGCAGCAGACTCAAGAGCAGACGCAGCAGGATAAACTTTCGGTTCTGCTCATTGACGGACAGAATAATCATCAATGGCAACTGACAACGCCGGTCCTTAAGAAGATCCTCGAGAATTCCGGGCGCTTCACCGTCGAAGTCTCCACCACCCCCGAAGGCATCCCCCGCAAGCCACGTGTGCCGACCGGGAAAGATCAGGAAAAAGACGATGTACAGCAACTCAAACGCTGGGAAGAAACCGTCGCCCGCATCAAATGGGAAGCACCCGCGCAATGGAAAGCGTGGCGGCCGGACTTCAGCAAATACGATGTGATCGTCAGTAACTACAACGGCGAAAGCTGGCCCGAGGAAGTCAAACAGTCGTTCGAAAAATATGTCAGCGAGGGAGGCAGCTTCGTCGTCGTGCATGCTGCCGACAACGCATTTCCCGACTGGCCCGCCTACAACGAAATGATCGCCGTCGGTGGCTGGGGAGGCCGCGATGAAAATTCAGGCCCCATGTTGAGACTCCGCGAAGGTGAATGGGTCGAAGATACCTCCGCCGGTCGGGGAGGCACACATGGCACGCGGATTCCTGTTGTCGTCAAGGTCCGCCAGCCCGAGCATCCCATTGTAAAGGGACTCCCGCAGGAGTGGATGCATCCCGCGGATGAAGTCTACGGCAAACTCAGGGGGCCCGCCAAAAACGTTTCTGTTCTGGCAACCGCTTATTCCGAACCCGAACAGCGGGGCACAGGGGAACATGAACCGATCATGATGACGGTCGATTACGGCAAAGGACGTGTGTTTCATACGACCCTGGGGCACGATGTTACTGCCCTGCAGGGAACCGGTTTCCAGATCACGTTGCAGCGGGGAACCGAATGGGCGGCGACCGGCGAAGTCACACAGCCCCTGCCCAATGTCAAGTGGAACGATCACGAACCGACCGTCCAGAAACCTTAACTTAAGGTGACCTCCGAGGCGTGAGTGAAGTCATTCAACGGCGTCACTCTCGCTGATCGGTTTATGCAGCTGCACCGGTTTGGTCTGGTTCTTTCGCATCTTCAGATTAATCATTTCGACGGTAATTGAAAATGCCATTGCGAAATAGATATACCCTTTGGGCACATGCACGCCGAAGCCTTCCACCATCAGCGTCACGCCGACCATGATCAGAAACGACAGTGCCAGAATTTTGATCGTCGGGTGATCGTCCACAAAATCGCCGATCGGCTTCGCAGCGAACAGCATCACGAGGACCGAGAGAATAATGGCAATCGCCATCAGTGAAACATGGTCCGACAGCCCGACTGCCGTAATCACCGAATCCAGTGAAAAGACGATGTCCAGCACACCAATCTGTATCAGAATCGAACTGAAACTGGCCTGAACTGCACTCGATGCGGTTGGATCATGCGCACCACCTTCCAGGCTGTTATGAATTTCATGCGTTGCTTTCGCCAGCAGAAACAGGCCGCCACCAATCAGAATCAGATCCCGTCCCGAGAAGTCCCGCTCGAACAGCGAGAACCAGGGCTCGGTCAGTCCCATCACCCACGAGATGGAAAACAGCAGAACCAGCCGCGCCACCATCGCCAGGCCCAGTCCCAGTGAACGGGCCAGGTCCCGTTGTTTTTCCGGCAGGCGTCCCACCAGAATGGAGATGAAAATGATATTATCGATTCCCAGGACGATTTCCAGCGACGCCAGTGTCGCTAATGCAATCCAGGCTTCCGGGCTGGCCATCCATTCGAACATTCTCACTCCAATCGGTAAAGGTGAAATTCAACAGCTGAATCGCATCACGATGAATCATAGCGTCTCCCGATCTATTATACTCGGTACAAATGGCCTTGGAGACGCTACAGTAAAACTGGACACAGTCCAGCGGATTATACACATCCGCTCGAATCTGAAAAGCAGAAGAACGAGCAGGAAGCCAGATTGGATGAATGAAAATCTGAAAACGGTCCCCATGTACTGAAAATCCGCAACTCCTGCCGGGTCATATTCCTGTTGCCTTCCCGGAACCACTGAATAAAAGGGGTTCGATATTTGTATCTTGACTCGCAGTCGCCATTCGGGAAACTGCGTTGACTTGTGTCGCGCGCGTGTCCAGTTCTGCGAGCACTGGAATTGTCAGCACCTGCGCGGCAGAGCACCACAAAAGTCGCTTGTTGCAGCACGCTGGATTCAACCGACTCTGCCACCTGTTCCCGATGAGCAGTTCAAAAAGCTGCGGGTCGACTCGGTTCGCTCCGCCATCGTTTCGCAGTGGTGCCGTTTCAGCCACGATCACCCCGGTATCGCGACTTATCGCCTTGACTGGTGAACGCCGATCGACAGAATCCTCCATTCGTAAACCCGGTACGACAGAATGACCTCCCCAAAGTCTGAGTGTCAGGGTGCCAGACAGCAGCGCGCAGATCGGCATGGAAGCCACCTTCTTGATCAGGTACGGGAAAAAGAGCCAGACGGACATGAACAATCAGCCTGGGCCAGCACAATAAATAGGCTGGATTCTACCTGAAAGTCGCGATCGCCCTGCAGATAAACAACGGCCAGCAGTGATCAGTGCTGTTGCCCCCTGGTTTTTAAGGTTTTTCAGGGGGCAATGAGCGGAGTTTTACTGAACATTAATAACCATGAATCTAGCCGGTGATGCTTTAAGTATTCTTTGTAACGACTCCAGATTACGGTAGTATACATGTCCCTGCACTGCAGGTGTCCAATTGTTACAGCAGCGCGATTCACAGCCGGATATTTCTTTATGTTTCCATTCCACTGGTTAACCACTCTCCAGCAGCAATACCGTAGCCGTTTCAGAAAGAGCGCGCGGCTCAGACAACACCGGAATCGACACGCCTGCACCCCCTGTATCACGCGCGCCACTCCCCGCCATGCGGTCGAGTCGCTGGAAGACCGCACGTTGCTGACCGCTTTCACAGTGGTGAATACGGATGACTCCGGAGCAGGCAGTCTTCGCGACGCGATCGAACAGGCCAATGCAAGTGCCGGTGCAGATACGATCTCGTTTGATGCTGCGCTGGCGGGTGAATCGATTGTGCTCTCGACTGAGCTGCAGATCACAGATGACCTGACAATCACCGGTCTGGGGGCCGATCGACTGACCCTTGATGGAAACGGCGACAGTCGGATATTCAACCTGAATAATTGGATTGCAGATGAGGCAATCATAGTCGAAATAACTGGTCTGACTCTGACAAATGGATCCGCGGATAGTGGGGCTGCGATTATCAGTTACGAATCACTGTCTCTTTCGGGGATGGTTTTCTCAGACAACATAGGATCTTCTAGAGGAGGGGCCATATACTCCGATGACTGGCACCTCTCAATCAGTGACTCAGAATTTCTGCGAAATACATCCCGGTCCGGTGGTGCGATTTATAGTCAGTCAGCTTTTTTAAACGTGGAACGTGTCACTTTTACAGGCAATACTGTAACTGGAAACAGGGACGGTACAGGAGGAGCCATCACTAACATTGCTGGTTCAATGAGGGTCACCAACTCATTTTTTTCTCAGAATACTGCATCTCGACTGGGGGGAGCGATCCATAATTCGCAGTACAGCAGCGCTCAGATTTCCAACACGGTCTTCTCGCAGAACAGGGCTCAGAGTGGTGGGGGAATCAGTAGTCTGGAAGCGTTTCTGAATGTGGCAGATAGTACGTTCACGGAAAATCAGGCAACCGAAAACGGAGGTGCTGTTTTTGTTAAAGTTTATGAAAGCGTTGTCATAGGATCACAGGCCACGATTTCAGGCAGTACATTCTCTATGAACTCGGCAGGAAATTCTGGAGGAGGGATCGCCAATCATTACGGAACTCTGATCGTGGAACATAGTTTCCTGCATGCCAACAAGTCGCTGGTTATCGGTGGTGGCATTGACAACAGAGGGACTCTCACACTCCTGGGCAGTACGCTTTCTGAAAATACCGCCGACTCTTTTGGTGGGGCCATTTCCAATATACAGGAGGGGACTGCGACGATTTTTAACAGTACGCTCTCCGGAAATACCACCTTTTTTCTGGGGGGTGGTCTGTTCTCAGTCACTGCGTCCCCTGTCACGATTATCAACAGCACGATTACGGGTAATTCCGCTGTGACCTCAGGCGGCGGGCTTTACGTTCAAGGTTCGAAACCACAGATTTCCAACACGATCATCGCCGGAAATCTTGCGAATAGGAGTGCACAGATCTTCGGAGCTGATACCGGTTCAAAAAATATCGTTCAGGAAAGTGTTGAAAACCTGATCGATCCCGTCCTGCGCTTCAGCGGAGGGGCAACTCCCACCCATGCCCTGCTGGCAGGCAGTGCGGCGATTGACGCGGGCAAAAATAATGCAGCCACTCAGGTCGGCCTTAACACGGATCAACGGGGGGAAAACTACGCGCGAATCAACGCGGGAACCGTTGACATCGGGGCGTATGAGTTCAACGGATATACCCTGGTTGTCGATACCCTGTCCGACGAAGATGACGGTAACTATGCCACCGGTCAGCTATCTCTGAGAGAAGCGATCCGTCTGGCTAATGAAAGTCCTTTTACAGAGACGATTGTCTTTGAGGATTCCCTTTCCGGGCATACGATCATTTTCAGTCAGGAAATTGCCATTACTGACGATCTGAAAATCATCGGACCGGGCAGAGATCAACTGACCCTCGACGGGAACGGCGACAGCCGCATTTTCAATATCAGTGACGGAGTCCAGCAGACCAGAATCCTGGTCGAAATCAGTGGCCTCACACTGACGAATGGCTACGCCGAAAATGGGGGTGCCATCCGTTGTCTCGAAAATCTTTCAATCGTGGATTTGACGATTACCGGAAATACTGCCCTGGAAAACGGGGGAGGGATTGTTAGCGACTTCGGTATTGTGACGATTTCCAATTCCAGTTTTACTGCAAACCAAGCCTCACGAGGCGGCGGTATCAGCAGCGATGCCGGACTACCGAATATCTATTCGAGCGTCTTTAATATCACCTCAAGTACCTTTGCTGAGAATATTGCCAGCGATAAAGGGGGAGGTCTTTACGTATCTGCCTATGGCATGGAGATCTATGATTCTGATTTCACACGCAATTCAGCCGAATCAGGAGGTGGCATCTTTATTCAACAGGCATACAACAAACCACTGATTTATAATTGTCGATTCACTGATAATACGGTGCTCAGATCTGGTGGCGGCATCCACAATGCGACTAGCGATTTGAGAGTCTATTATTCCAGTTTTACAGGCAACGCTGCAACAGGAAGCCCGTACTGGGGGGTAGGTGGGGGCCTGTATAATTCGGGATATTCAGTGCAGATATGGGGTTCGATCTTTTCCTCAAATACAGCGATATCGGAAGGGGGAGGAGTCTATCTTTTCGGAGAGGCGGACATCGGGTACACGCAATTCTCCGGGAATTCCGCTTTGTATGGTGGCGGGCTTTATTATTGCGGAATTACATTGTCAATTTATGATAGTTCTTTCATTGAGAATGTTGCCCTGAGAAATGGCGGAGGCATCAATCATCAGGGACTGGAACTGGAACTGGAATCGATCCGCTTCATCGGGAATACTGCAGCAGAGTTCGGCGGCGGTCTCTTCAGCCGGGGAGATCTGCTGGTCCAACGCAGCTTATTTACTGAAAACACAACGGGCACTTTCGGTGGTGCTGTATACGCCAACTCCGCTGGAACCACTACGATTTACAATACTACACTTTCCGGAAACACGGCATTCGACCAGGGAGGCGGCTTTATTCCAGAAGCAATTATCCAGTGACCGTCATTAATTGCACAATAGTTGGAAATACTGCGACCAATAAGGGGGGCGGGATTGCGATTTATAACATCAAAGGCAAGCTGCCGGCTAACATGGTTTCTCCCATGGTTACAAACACGATTGTTGCCGGAAATACTGCAGCCTCTGATTCCCAGGTTTCAGGACCATTTTTCAGTGACAGTAATATTATTCAGGACAGCATCCAGGGACTGCTCGATCCGGTATTGAGAGATCATGGCGGCCGGACAAAGGTGCACACCTTGCTGCCAGGCAGTGCTGCCATCAATGCTGGTAACACCTCGATTGTATGGCTGACAGGATTGCATAAAGATCAACGGAGCAATTTGGAGATTCCTCGAGTTGTCGAATGGATCGTTGATATCGGTGCTTTTGAATATCAGGGACCATTTACCTATTTTGATTTACGTGTTGTGGAGACAGAAACTCCAGTCACAGGCAATGGTGAGACGGAATCGATTCCCTTGGGGCTTAGCGTAATTGATGAGTGGCAACCATACTGGCTGGAAATCTGGGTCAGTTCATCCACGTTAGAGTCAGGCATATTCTCTGTTTCTCTGAATTTCAGTTACAACACTGCGATTACTACCGCCACTCGTATTGAATTCGGCTCAGCCTTCACACTGAACCAGGCGGGTACTATCAACGATCAGTTGGGAATGATCACAGGGTTGTCCGCAGAGAGCAGTCTGACTGATGTCGGCGACGATCAATACGTTCTGTTTGCCCGCATTCGGTTTGAGTCAACGCCAGAGGATGGCATCGACCTGGACAGCAGCAGACCGTTTCTGACTGTCGCCGGTACTGAATTCTCTATCGATCAACCAGAGATCCGCTTTGTGGGAGGCGCGGAAAGTGAAGAAATCATCTATGCCTTATCTGACTTCCAGATTCAGGCGAACCCGTTTGATTTGAATGATGATGAGCGGATTAATTTTCGTGACCTGCAGATCTTTATGAACGCTTACAGGTCGCAAACAGTCACACAAAATAATAACGTGAGTCAGTTCATAGACTATAACCAGAATGGGCGTGTCGATCTGAACGATCTGATTCTCCTGGCCATGAAGTGCGGTACGACTAAAAAACAAACAATGTCGAGCACTGTTCTGATGAACGGAGATCAGCTGTTAACCCTAGAAGCTCCCGCAACATCAACCCAGGTGAAAACACGAACGGTCACGCAGAACGCTGCAGAGACAGTACTGGAATCCGTCGTCGAGCAAATCAGTCCGCAGCTGACGTCTGATCAACGTGAAACACTGGAGGCAGTGAATATCGAAGTCGTCGACCTGGCAGCAGGCACTCTGGGCCGCGCGGTTCCGGGTACAATTTACATCGACGTCAACGCCGCCGACGATGGCTGGTTTGTGGATGCGACCCCCGCGGACAACAGCGAGTTTTCCTCTGCCAGCGAACTCTCATTGATCGCCTTACCCGACAGTGAAGCGGCAGGGTACGTTGATCTCTGGACCGTCATCCTGCACGAACTTGGGCACCTGCTGGGTTACGATCATGCAGATGATGGCGTCATGCAGGAAAGTCTGACCCCCGGCGAACGTCGCCTACCGGACTGGAACGAAGAGACCGATGATTTTTTTACAGGGCTGACTCAAGGGGCAGAAATGATAGGCTTCTAACTGGACTGAGACAGACCTTGACTGACATGAAAGACAGGATCTGTTACAAAAGTCTCGCACTGTTTATTTTCCACTAAACGACTCTGATACGACCGATCTGAATCTTTCCAGATCCCAACTCGGATTTATAAATATGTTTCGCTCACAGTGGCTGACCTCACTGGCCCGCCAGCTCCGCAACCAATGTTCCCGTTCCCGGTACTCGCGCCGCCACCAGCACCACGGCTTTCACAAGCCCTCCGCCCAGGCACTCGTTTCCCGCAAGGCAGTAGAGTCGCTGGAAGACCGCACACTGCTGACCGCTTTCACGGTGGTGAATACGGACGACTCCGGCGCAGGCAGTCTCCGCGATGCGATCGAGCAGGCCAATGCGAATGTCGGCGCGGATACGATTTCCTTCGACTCTTCACTGGCGGGTGAGACGATTGTACTGAGCGATGAGATATTGATTTCCGATGACGTAACGATTACCGGTTTGGGGGCTGATCAGCTCACGCTGGATGGGAATGGAGACAGTCGGATCTTTAATATCGACGACTCTCTCTCGGAGTCTGAAATCATTGTCGAGTTAAGTGGCTTGACTTTGAGCAATGGATTCGCAATTGATGGCGGGGCGATCCTCAATTATGAAAACCTCACGATCACGGACTGTATCGTATCGGGGAATAGTGCATCGAATAGCTTCTTTCATGCAGGCGGCGGTATTTATAGTGCGGCTGGCTCCCTGACAGTCTCAGGTTCTTTATTCTCTGGAAATTCAGGGTATAGCGGAGGAGGGATTGCTACTGTCAACACGATGCTGACGGTGACGCACAGCACGTTTTCAGGTAATACAGCGCAGGAAGGCGGAGGCATAAATTTTGAGTCACCCTATCAGAATGACATCTATACTGCGTCTGTAACAAGTTGCAGATTCTTACAGAACAATGTTACTGGTAACGGTGCCGGAATTCTCTTCGAGCATGGTCAGGCATCTGTTTCAAACAGTATTTTTACGGGCAACATTTCCGACAGAGTTGGAGGAGGGATTGCAAACTACTGGACTACCTTGTTCGTAGAGAACAGTACGTTTCATCAGAACTACGCCAGAGTATATGGTGGCGGAATCAGTAACGGTGGAATATTTTCTTCAGAGGGAGGAGGAGACCTCACTCTTCTCAGTAGCACACTTTCAGAAAACAGTACAGTTAATAACGGTGGTGGATATTACTCTAATTACGGTCTGACCAGGATTTTCAACAGCACGCTTTCAGGTAACAGTACGCTTCATTCAGGGGGAGGGATCAATGTTGGCAGGCCAATCTACGTGGATACGTACTCTGCTCCCAATGTCGAAGGCCCTGCAGAACTGGAAATATTCAACTCCACAATCACAGGAAATACAGCCAACCATAGATCCGGGATTTACACGATATATCAGATTGAGGTTACGAATAGTATCATAGCAGGAAATCCAGCAGACGAATCTTATCCACAAAACTCAGACAAAATCACTGCCACCAGCAGTATTATTCAGGACAGCATTGAAAGCCTGCTGGACCCGGTGTTGAGAGACAATGGCGGTACTACGAAAACACATGCATTATTACCGCTTAGCGCTGCCATTAATGCCGGTGACAATTCCACAGCTTCAAACGCGGGGCTCATTAATGATCAACGAGGAATCGGTTTCCCAAGAATATTTGATGGTATAGTTGACATCGGTGCTTTTGAATCGCAGTCATTGCACTTTCTCGTCGACTCTACCCTGGATACCGATGATGGCAACTATTCCGCCGGAAACTTATCGTTGCGGGAAGCCATCAAACTGTCGAATGAATCAGCGTCGGTTGATACCATCACCTTTGATGCCAGCCTGTTTGATCAGACGCTCCTGCTTTACAATGAGCTGGTGATTACCGATGACGTGACCATCATCGGCCACGGTGCCGCGCACCTGACCCTCAGCGGCGATGGAACCCGCCGGCTCTTTCGAATTGACGATGGGGATGCTGAGACTTCCATCAGCGTGGAGTTGAGCGACTTCACACTGGCAAATGGGTTCGCTTATTACAACAGTGGTGGCGCCTTCACAATCTGGAATCACTGTCCGTTTCCGATGTCGTGTTTGCAGACAATCAGGCCAGCATTTTATATGGCGGGGCTATTTTCAGTGCCGGCGACCTGACAGTGACGAACAGCACGTTTGTCCGCAACTGTTCAGATTACTATGGCGGCGCCATTTACAGTACCGAAGGTTTATTGTCGATCACGGGCTGCGATTTCACAGAAAATCAATCGGCCTATGCGGGAGGCGCAATCGTCGTTCAAAACGGTAACCTGACGGTTTCTGGCAGCACGTTTTCGGAAAACAGCAGTGCTACCTTAGGAGGGGGGATATTCATCAAGGAGGGAGTTTTAATCGTCAGTAATACGGACTTCACAGAAAACAGTTCAGGAACAGGAGGTGCGATCTATCATCAGATCTCGTCGACCTTCCCTCCCGTCTTTACGGAATTGACCATCACGGACTGTACCTTCCAGGGCAATACGACAACCTCCAGCGGAGGGGCCGTGTTTTATTTGTCGGCGCTTTCTGTGTATGGTTCCTATTACACTGCTTATGTTGAAAACAGTCTCTTTTCAGAAAACAGCGCCATCTCAGGCGGCGCGCTGTTTTTAAGTGGAGAAAATATTCTTGTCACAGGTTCCACCTTTTTTAAAAATTCGGCAAAGTTCTACGGCGGGGGCATCAATAGTGAAAGTGATAACCTGACGATCCAGAGCAGTCTGTTCGAAAAGAATTCTTCGAACTACTGGGGAGGAGCAATTTTTTCAAAGAGGTCCCTGGTTCTCCAAAACAGTACGCTCTCCGGCAATACAGCTGAACAGGTCGGCGGCGGCATCGCCTTTAATAACATGGGCTATGACTGGGAGATCATTAATTCCACTTTGACCGGAAACGCTGCCTCCAGGATCGGGGGCGGTATCTATGTGTTTCCCGGTATGTATGGGACGATCACCAATTCGATTATTGCCGGTAATACGGCTGCTTCGACTCCGCAAGTTGTAAACTCTGTCACAAAAACAAACAGCATCGTCCAGGAGAGCGTGGCAGGTTTGCTCGATCCTGTTTTGAGAGACAATGGCGGCGTTACGAAAACACACGCGCTTTTACCAGGAAGTGCAGCCATCAACGGCGGTGACAACAATGCTCTGGATGACACGAACCAGTTGATCATCAACCGCAGAGCCATCACTCAGGACCCGCGCGGCGAAGGATTTGAACGCATTGCAGGTGAGACCATCGATATCGGTGCCTTCGAAGTGCAACACACGTTTGCCCAGGTTGAGTTGCGGATGGTCGACGAAAAGACGACCACTCAAAGCAATGGAGAGCAAACGACTCTTCCGGATAACCTGACCTGGATTGATGAATGGAGCGGTTACTGGCTGGAAATCTGGATCAGTACTCCCGCGGCGACCGATCTGGGAGTGTTGTCTGCAGCCATGAACCTGAGTTACAACACCGCGATTGCCACCGCTGTCAGTATTGAATATGGGGCTGCATTTAACCTCAATCAAACAGGAACGATCAATGATCTGACCGGTTTGATTGAAGGTCTGTCTGCTGAATCAAGTCGGACCGATGCGGGAGACGATCAACGGGTGCTGTTTGCCCGCATCCGGTTTGAATCGACGGACAGTGATGGCATTGACCTGGATCTGACAGGTCAGCTCATGATTCCGCAAAGTCCTGAGTTCACGGTTCACCAGACCGAGGTGCAACTGGTGGGCAGCATCGCTACCGAAGAAGTACAGGGGCCTGCCCCCGAAACGCTGGTCTTCGCGAACCCCTATGATCTCAACGATGACGACAAAATTAACTATCGTGATCTGATCCTGTTTGTCAGTGTCTATAATTCTGACCCCAGGGAGGTGAGTTCCGACTATGCCTGGTTCGCAGATCTGGATCAGAATCATAATGTCAACTACCGCGATCTGATCTCCCTCGTCGGTAATTACGGTAAGAGTAAAGCCAATCAGTCGACGGTCAATTATCCCCAGGGTTTCCCTGATACCTGGAACAGACATTTAACAGTCGAGACCACACTGTTACCACAGTTGAGTGCCAGGCCTGTCGAGCAGGCGTCAGCGGAGTCCGTGTTGAGCAACGTCGTTGAGTCTCTCGAGCCGCAATTGACACCAGCAGAAAATGAAAAACTGGCGCAGGTTGACATCGAGATCGTTGATCTTCCCGAGGGCGTGTTAAGCAATACCGTCCACGGTACGATCTATATCGATGTCAACGCTGCCGACTATGGCTGGTTTGTGGATGGCACACCCGACGACAACTATGAATTTTATGCGTCAGGACCTTACACTTTGATTGCCGTGCCTTCTGGTAGCAGTAGTGCTTTCGGAACCATTGATCTCTGGACCGTCATCCTGCATGAACTGGGACACCTGCTGGGCTACGAACATGCAGACGTCGGAGCCATGCAGGAAAGTCTGACCCCCAGCGAACGTCGGCTGATGGACTGGAATGATAGTGCGGACCAGTTTTTCATGGAATTTCCCACGCAATCGTTATTAACGTCATTTTAGGTGTACGTATGAGATCGTGTGTTCGTGGAACGAGACTGTGACCAGTTTTACTGTCGCATCTCCAGAATCGTTAGGGTCGATAAAAATAGATTGAGAGACGCCAGGGTTTAATGTGTTGCGCTCTCGTGAGAAGACAGGGAAAATACGTTTGTATCCTCTCTGATTTATGATAGTATACGATCTACTCGACACAAAATATTTAAGTGTCATTCAACCCAATTTAGATTTCTAGAACGCATCACATTTAACCCTGGCGTCTCCCGAGCTATTATGCTCGGTCCAAATGGTCTTGGAGACGCTACAGTAAAACTGGACACAGTCTAGAACCCACTCACTAAACTCCACTCATTCCAGTCAGTTGTGACGACACAACTGCCAGTCGGAACAGGGTCCCAGTAAGACAACCGGATCACTCTCAATCATGTTAGTACAACAGTGGCTCACCTCGTTGCAGAACCAGCTCCGTTCCCGATTTGCCCGCTCTCCCCGTGGCCGTCGTCAACAGAATCGCAGGCTGAAAACCCCGTCCGCACAGGCACTGGTTTCCCGCAATGTCATTGAGACGTTGGAAGACCGCACGCTGCTCACCGCTTTCACGGTGGTGAATACGGATGATTCCGGTGAGGGCAGTCTTCGTGCCGCCATCGAAGCCGCCAATGCGAACGCCGGTGCGGATACGATTTCGTTTGATGCAGCGCTGTCAGAGCAAACGATTGTATTGAACGATGAGTTATTGATTTCCGATGACTTAACGATTACCGGTCTGGGAGCGAATCAGCTCACACTGGATGGCAACAACAACAGTCGGATTTTTAATATCGATGATGATTCCGATGCATCAACAATCTTAGTTGAGATCAGCGGTCTGACGTTAACAAACGGGAATTCCAATACCGTTGATACTGAATTGGCAGACAATGGTGGCGCCATTTTCAGCACCGAAAATCTGCTTGTTGAGAATTGTGTCTTTATCGGCAATACTGCCGGATCGGGTGGGGCGATCTATGATGATGCCAGTTCTTTAACAGTGCGAGGCAGTCAGTTTATCGGGAATACGGCAGAAGAAAGTGATGGAGGCGCTATCTATCACAGTGAAACGTTCCCTTACCCGGAAGACGGTGAACGGTTATTGATCGAAAACTCTCAGTTTGCAGGCAATCATGCCCGGTTCTCAGGGGGAGCGGTTCTGCTGCGCGATGGAATCAGTATCGTCACTGGCAGTACCTTCACTGAAAACACGGCAGAATTTCCCGGTGGTGCCATCGCAAATATCTTCGGCGACCTGACCGTGAATGACAGCAGTTTTATCGAGAATCATACTGATTTCAGCGGTGGGGCGATCGATAACAACGGTACGCTGTTCGTTTCCGGTTCGACTTTTGACAGGAATACTGCGGATGTCAATGGCGGTGGAATCTACAGCCAGGGAGCGGAGAGTGTCACCATTTATAACAGTACATTCTCCGGAAACAGCAGCGTGTCCAACGGAGGTGGAATTTTTGCACTCGGCAGCAAGCCCGTTTCTATTATCAACAGCACGATTGTTGGTAATGTGGCTGCCGGAAGTGGGATCAGCAACGGAGGCGGAATCTATCTGTTTAGCACCGACCCTACCTTGATTTTGAATACCATCATCGCAGGTAATCAAGCCGACTCAGGTCAGCAGATTGCCGGCGATTTCACGGGCACTGCCAACATTATCCAGGAGAGTATCGCTGGTCTGCTGGACCCGGAGTTGAAAGACAACGGCGGTCCCACCAAAACGCACGCGCTGTTGTCAGACAGTGCCGCGATCAACGCCGGAGATAATATTGCTGCGACCAATGCAGGACTGACAACAGATCAGAGGGGAACCGGTTTTTCCAGAATCGTTTCCGACATCATTGACATTGGTGCTTTCGAATCGTCCGTCGTGGAACCAGTCGATCTGGTCGTCAGTACCACCTCCGATGTAGTCGATGGAAATTATTCACCCGGCCTACTGTCGCTTCGTGAAGCCATTCAACTGGCGAATTCCACTTCCGGCGCGGATACGATTTCGTTCGATGCCTCGCTGGCCGGGCAGACGATTGTGCTGACCAGTGAATTGCTGATTTCGGATCACCTGACCATCACCGGCCTGGGGGTCGATCAGCTGACAATCAGCGGTGACAATGACAGCCGGATTTTCAATATATTTGATGGTCAAGTTGATACTTTGATCGATGTGGAAATCAGTGGTCTCACACTGACGAAAGGATCTTCCACGCAGGGCGGAGCAATTTATAACTACGAAAACATCGTGCTGACAGACACACTCTTTACGGAAAATAAAGCCAGCAGTGAAGGGGCAGCAATTTTTTCCGGCCAGGGTAGTGTGTCGATGTCGGAGAGTAGACTGTCTGCAAACATCGCTGATCGCGGGGCAGGAATCTTTGCGATCAACAGCATTCTGACACTGGATACATCCACATTCTCCGGGAATACCGTGACGAGAGACGGATCCGCCATTTATAACATTTTCTACACCCCATCCCTGGAACTGAATCCTTCGACAATTACAGGGTGCACCTTTGTAGATAACACAGCAGCCGGCAATGGTGGAGGAATTTATAATTCCGGAGGCATCATCATCGTGAGTGACAGTACGTTTTCTGAACAAAAAGCAGTCCTGGGAGGGGGTATCTATTCGAAGACTAATGGATATACGGGAAACATCTCAGTCATCAACAGCACGTTTTCAAACAATACCGAGGTCGAATCCGGAGGAGGAATTTATAGTGATGGAGTCGGTCTGTCAGTGGAAGATTCTTTCTTCACAGGCAACGTAGTATTCGGAGAGAACACAAATGGTCTGGGTGGAGGCATTTATATTACAGGTGGCTCTCTCACTGTAACCGGTACAGAGTTTTCTGATAATGTGGCCTCCAGAGGCGGTGGAGGGATCTATTCGGGGGGCAACGAGTTTCTGACCATTTCAGCTTCAACTTTCAATAGAAATCAATCCCGCTCAGGTGGCGGAATTTTTAACAATAACACGACGTTGAGCATTCTTGACTCTCGCTTTACGGAAAATCAGGCGTTAGTGACTCCTGGAAAGGAATATCTGTCGGCCGTTGGTGGTGCTGTATTTAACTCTTATGCTGTGGCTACAGCAGCGGGGGAAATGGATACGCTCATTGCCAATACGGAGTTTACTGGTAATTATGCCGATAATGCAGGGGCTGCCATACAACAATCATTTGGTTTTATCACCATCAACAACAGCTTGATTACTGAAAATCTGGTCGGCACAAGTGGAAGCGGCATTCATAACTCATTTGGCCAGATGACAGTGCATCAAAGTACGATTTCAAATAATAAGTCTCTCGGAAACGGGAGTGGAATTTCCAATAACGGAACGTTGCTGCTTTCTGAGAGTACTGTCGCTGGCAATATTGCAACTTATTTTGGTGGGGGGGTCTATATTTCGTCCGACGGAACGACAACCATTTCCAATAGCACGCTCTCTGGAAATCAGTCTGCAAGAGACGGAGGGGCTCTATATGCCAATACTAACCAACCTTTGAGCATTATTAACACGACCATCACCGGGAACTCTGCAGTTCGCGGCGGTGGAATTCGCGCCGATAATGTCATTCCGGCACTCACGAACAGCATTATTGCCGGAAATACAGCGGATCTCGAACCGCAGCTTTACAGCAATTACACGAACGTGAACAGCATTGTCCAGGACAGCATTGTCGGCCTGCTGGACCCAGTTCTGCGCGACAACGGCGGTCCCACAAAAACGCATGCCCTGCTGCCCGGCAGTGCTGCCATTGATGCCGGCGATAATACAGCTGCCACCGCCGCCGGTCTCACAACCGACCAGCGTGGGGAAAGTTCCTCCCGGATTGTCGACGGAACGGTCGATATCGGTGCTTTCGAAGTTCAGGCCCCGTTTGCCCAGGTAGATTTACGCATCGTCAGTTCGGAAACGACAACGGAAGACAATGGTGAAGTCAGCGCGCTTCCTGCAAACCGGGAGTGGATCAATGAGTGGGGCGGCTACTGGCTGGAGATCTGGATCAGTTCGCCGTTGGCAACCAGTCAGGGAATCGCTTCTGTCAATTTCAACCTCAGCTATAACACTGCTGTCACCACTGCAGTCGCCATCGAATATGGTGCTGCATTCACAATCGGACAGACAGGAACCATTAACGATCATACCGGCGTCATCGAAAACCTGTCTGCAGTAACCAGTTTGAGTGATGTCGGCGATGACCAGCCTGTGCTGTTTGCCCGTATTCGTTTTGAATCTGAATCTGCTGATGCAGTCGCCCTGGATGTCGAAGGTCAGACTCTGAATCCACAGAGCCCCTCGATTCTTGTTGACTCTTCCGAGATTCTGTTTGCAGGTAGCGCTGCCAGCGAAGAAGTAAATGGACCTGCTCCGGAAACGACCATCTACGCGAACCCGTTTGACCTGAATGACGATGAGCTGATTAATTACCGTGACCTGATGCTCTTTATCCGTGCCTTCGGTACCACTCCAGGCCAGTCCTCAAACCACTTTGCCTGGGCAGCCGACTACAATCAGAATGGGCGGGTCGATTTTCCCGATCTGCTCGCGATGGTATTCAACTTCGGCAAAAGTAAAGAGGGTGCCATCCCCATTGATTACCCGGCAAACTTTCCGGAAGCCTGGAACCAGTTGCTGACGGTCGAGACACAACAGCCGCTACAGACAACAGCAAAATCGGTAACACAGGCTACTGCTGAGACCATGCTGGAATCAGCCAAAGCGGAACTCAGTCCGCAATTGGACTCAGAACAACGGCAAGTGCTGTCTGAGGTAGATATCGAAGTCGTCGAACTGGCAGCAGGCACTCTGGGCCGCGCGGTTCCGGGGACAATTTACATCGACGTCAACGCCGCCGGCTATGGGTGGTATGTCGATGCGACCCCCGCGGACAACAGCGGATTTTCCTTTGCCAGCGAACTCTCATTGATCGCCTTACCCGACAGTGAAGCGGCAGGACACGTTGATCTCTGGACTGTCATCCTGCACGAACTGGGTCACCTGCTGGGCTACGAACACGCAGACGATGGCGTCATGCAGGAAAGTCTGACCCCCGGCGAACGTCGACTGGCGGACTGGCAATCTGAAACCGATGCTTTCTTCGGCACTCTGACGGATGATGCAGAACTGAGCGTTTTCTAAATCAGATCTTCTTTGAAAGGTGTTGCCAGTTTTGGGGAATGATTCGCTTCCCGGTTGCGCCTGGCTTAGAATCGGGGTTTGAATCAAATCCGAAGTTCGATCACCGTCCGCGTTCAGGAGGCTGAACTTGAATTTTCTGCGCCGTATCCATTTCATGATTGCTTTCCTGTTAACGCGACTGTTGAGCAGTGCCTCTGTTGCAGCCGCGCGTCCCAACATTCTGCTGATCCTCGTCGAACGCTCTCGCCCGGTCGAATGACGCCCCTGCAACAACCCGACAGCGCCCGCCATTTACGAACTCTACGACTACCAGACCGATCCCCAGGAAACAAAAAACCTGGCAGCCGACAAACCGGATATCGTTAAAATGTTGTAACAAAAACTGGCGAACTACCCTGAGCCCCGCCCGCGAAATGCTAAACCTGGGAAAAAGAAAACAGGGCTTTAGGGCAAGCACCACCTGTTTCACTTGCCAAACTCGTGGCCAGATATATTGAAGAGTGGGATTTATTGTATGCTGTTATTCCCATTTTTCCTCTACACGATCAGCCACAATTTTCAATTCCTCAGCTACTTCGAGCTTTTCAGACCAGTATCGAAGATATTCTTGATCTATTTCAGATCCTTGAACCAATAGAATACTTGCACAGTCACGTAAATGCTTGTCAGAACCACCTCCCTGGAAGAATATCAGTTTCTTCAGGATGACATTTTCAGGTGAAGCAAACAGGGCGTTAAAAAATCCTTGACTTGAGATGCGTCGTCCCTGACTGATATCCAGCCGACCAAACTCTGTATCTATTGTTAAAATGAGATCAGCTTTAAATCCAGAAGGAAGATGTATGATATTAAACTGTTTCCTTGCTGCAATCGCCTCGCGGGCAGCATCGGGAGAGACATGATAATCTGGCGGAGAAAACTGATGACAAAGCAGCTCGATCTTGCTTTCAGGTAAATCAACGAGTATGTCGACATCATTAGTAAAACGAGGTTCGCCATAGATAATACTGGCGATGGAACCGACGATCCTGTAGGGAACAGATTCTCTTTCCAGAAAATCGACCACTGACTGCATCAGTTTATAAGGTTTGAACTCATTCATAGAGCGATCTGATGTCTCGATGGCACATGCGTCTGGCGATTTCCCGATTGAGTCTTTCTACACTCCATTCCGGGTGTTGCTGGGTGAGTGTTCCCTGCAGCATAACACGTGCTGTTTCCCACATACCGGCAGCGATCAACAATCGTTGTGGCGGAATCTGTTTTCTGAGTGCATCCACCTGAATTGGGTCGATAATCTCTACGACCGGTGGCCTGGTACTCATGTTGATTGCTCTCCTCATTTTCAAGAAACAAAGGAAGATTCATACTGCTGGAAATTATAGTAGCCCAGTCTGGTCCTGTGATCAATAAGCTAACCCAAAACGATCATTCTGATAGGAAACCTCAAACGAGCTGGTTACTACTACCTGACTGCTGCAGGAGTACTGGATTGTCGATCCGGAGGTGCAGGAGCCGTTGAGTGCGCAGCGTTGCGATGCCTTTATTCTAAATCAACCTCAGCGCAAACAAAAACCCCGATGCGGTGATAAGTTCACTGCATCGGGGTTTTGAAAGTGGCGGGGACAGGATTCGAACCTGCGACCTCGAGGTTATGAGCCTCGCGAGCTACCGGGCTGCTCCACCCCGCGCTATGGGTCCATACATGGACTGATTAAGAGCAGTTTCAGATACAAATAACGCCTGTGACAGGCACTATTTAGATGATTAAAAGCCCTAAATACAGTAAGCGAATATCGTTACCGTATGGGGGCATTATAGACAGGTCCTCCGCTGGCGTCGAGTAACTTTGTCTAAATTCCCAGAATTCGATGCGAAGATTGTCTGATCAGCCGTCAAGCTTCCACTAATTCGTATCATCCTTAACCAAAGCGGCTCTCGTGCTGTTATACACGCTCCAAATACACTTTGAGACGCTCTGGTCAGCCTGAATTTCGGCGGCTTACTCGTATTCCCACTTCAAAACCCAGGGATCATTGGTTTTTTCCTGCCAGGCTTTCAGCTTCTCCTGCATTGTAGTCAGGGTCTCCTGGTGTTCCGGCTCGAATGCCAGGTTCTTCGCTTCCCAGGGGTCGGCTTTAATATCGTACAGCTCGTGCCGGGGTCGGTGCAGGTAGGAATAGACGGTCCGCTGTCCGTACATCTTATCACCTCGTTTCAACACGCCCTGCCAGGTGGGTGACCGATATAAATCGGAGGCGAACGGGTAGGGGAGTTCGTGAGCGATGTTGAAGATGTACTTAAAGTTGCCGCTCAGAATTACCCGCATCGGGTAATACATGGTGATCTCGTGGAACGTGTGTGAGGCGTAACTTTCATCGAACTCGGGAGCATGTTCTTTCCCCAGGATCTCCAGGAACGAGCGTCCGTGGAACGTGTAAGGCACTGGCTTGCCTTTGCCTTCCACGCGCTTGCCGTTGTTTTCGACCGTTCGCAGTTTGGGAACTTTCTTAGGCGTGACATCGCAGTAGTCGAGAATCGTGGGTGTCAGGTCGGCCCAGGTGACGAGGGCATCGGTGACGATTCCCTGGTTCTTGACGGTCGGATCGCGGACAATTAAAGGCAGGTTCATGCCCGGCTGATACAGGTTCGTTTTGGCTCCGGGGAACGGGGGGCCGTTATCGCTGAGGAACATGACCAGCGTGTCTTCCCAGTGACCGGTTTCTTTGAGTGTGTTGATCAGCGAAACGACGCCCTGGTCGAGACGCGAAATCGCCTGGTAGTATTCCGCCAGCTCTTCCTTGACTTCCTGATGATCGGGCAGCCAGGGCGGAACCTGGATCTGTTCGGGCTTGTATTTCACAGGCGTGACGCCGGGGTAGTGGTCGGGGTCAGCATTGAAGTTGGAATAACCGTCGGGGCCGCCACCACGATGCGGGTCGCTGCTGCAGTAGTACAGAAAGAAAGGGCTGTCGTCGTCTGCGGTGATGAACTCTCTGGCGTTGGCCGCCATCACTGCGGAGTTGCGGTTCCCCTGGATTCCTTTGTTACGGTACTCCTGAAACTGGTAAACGTATTCGGGAGCGACATGATACTTGCCGATCGAACAGGTGCGGTAGCCTCCTTCTTCCAGAATAATGGGGAGTGACTTTACGGTCGCGTAGGTGCTGAAGTGGTTGTAACTGTGGGCGTGGCCGTAATGTCCGGTGGCATGATTATACAGGCCGGTGAGGATGACCGAACGACTGGCCGAACAGCTGGCGGTCGTGCAGTGGGCGCGGGAAAAGCGTGTTCCCGATTCTGCCAGCATGTCGATGCCCGGCGTTTTGATGACTTTGTTTCCGTAGCAGCCCGCCTGAAAGCCCTGGTCATCCACGACTATGACAATGACGTTTTTCTGCTTCGCCGCAGCGGAGAGAGGTTCGACGGAAACGCACAACAGCAACAGGCTGAGGATTCCAAACAGACATCGATTCATGGTGTGGCTTTCTCACTGGAGTAAAAGGCGGGAATCAATTGCAGGAGAGTCGTTAAAATCTCAGTTTCATTCTAATCGTGGTGGCAGGCAATCGCAAATCGACATTCGGGAAAGCAGGGGACTTTACGGGAAAGGGACGAAATCAGGGGGGACTGGCTTGAAGTGGCTTCAATTCCTTTCGATAATTAAGAAATTCCTCACGAGTACCGTTCTTCCCGGAGCTGTTTTTGATTTAGCGCGCGGGAAGATTTCAGACCGATATCAGAATGAAAGCAATGATTATGACTACCATGAACCGCGTCGCGACGATGCTGGCTGTGTTGCTGGCTGTTACTGCACTCAACCTGGCAGCCGCCGAAGAAGGCAAACTCAATCAACCCCCCGAAGGTTACAAAGCACTGTTCAACGGCAAAGACTTAAGTGGCTGGAAAGGCCTGGTTGGTAATCCCAAAACCCGGGCGAAGATGAGTCCTGAAGAGTTGGCTGAAGCACAGAAAAAAGCCGACGACGAAATGAAAGAACACTGGAACGTCGTGGACGGCGTGATCGTGTTTGACGGCAAAGGGAAGAGCCTGTGTACTGCCAAAGATTACGGCGACTTCGATATGCTGGTCGACTGGAAAATCAAAAAAGATGGCGACAGCGGCATCTACCTGCGTGGTTCACCACAGGTTCAGATCTGGGATCCGGCTGTGAAAGCTGCAAATGGCGTTGGTTCCGGCGGACTGTACAACAACAAGGAAAACCCTGATAAACCGCTGGTGACCGCCGACAATCCCGTGGGCGAATGGAATACGTTCCGCATCAAAATGGTCGGTGAAAAAGTCAGCGTCTGGTTGAACGGTAAACTGGTGACCGATAACGTCACGCTGGAAAATTACTGGGAACGCGATAAGCCGATCTACGAAACCGGGCAGATCGAATTACAGAATCACGGCAACACACTTTATTTCCGGAATGTGTTTATCAAAGAACTTGATTAGCGACATTCGTGTGAAGACCGGTTAAAATGAAAGCACGGGGAGTCCGCTCTCTGTGCTTTCTGTTTTTAAACCAACCCCCTGATTTCGAAATCTCACCGCATGCTTTCACACGATGCTCCCCTGGATGACCCGACGGCGCTGGCCCGCTTTGGCAAGCTGGATGTTGTCACGCGACTGGTGGTCGAAGGGTTTATGATGGGGCAGCATAAAAGTCCGTTCAAAGGTGCCAGTGTCGAATTTGTGGAGCATCGGCAGTATTATCCGGGTGACGAAATTCGCCACATCGACTGGCGGGCCTACGGGAAGACGGGAAAATACTACGTCAAAGAGTTTGAAGAAGAGACCAACCTGCGCTGTTATCTGCTGCTCGACTGTTCGGGCAGCATGGCGTATGCCGGCAAGACGCTGAGCAAGATCGATTATGCACGTCAGCTCGCAGCCGCGCTGGGTTACCTGTTGCTGCGTCAGCGGGATGCCGTGGGTCTGATCACCTTCGACAGCAAACGCCGCGATTTTATCCAGCCGTCTGCGAATCCGAAAAACTTCGGGCAGATGCTGGATATTCTCGATCAGGCGCGGCCGCGCAACGAAACCGCGATATCGACCGTTCTGCGTGAAGTGCAGCCGCTGATCAAACGCCGCAGCCTGGTCGTACTGATTTCTGATTGCTTCGACGAGCCCGATGCGCTGACGACGACCCTTAAGCAGTTGCGCCACGATCGTCATGAAGTACTGCTGTTTCAGGTGGTGACGCCGGAAGAAGAAGAGTTTCCGTTCAGCAAGCCGACGCAGTTTCGCAGCCTGGAGCGCCGCGGTCATCATCAGCTGGTGGATCCGCATCAACTGCGGGCCCGCTACCTGGAGCAGTACCAGGAGTTCTGTGCGACGCTGTCCCGACAGTGTGGATCAGTGAAGGTGGATTACCTGAAATTTCGCACGACGGACGCGTATCATTTAGCCCTTGGTGCTTTTCTGAATCAACGCACACGCCCCGGACGAAAGTGATAGAGCAAACTTATGTCAGGTGAAAAAATTCCAATCAACCGGACTCTGACAGGCATCATCTCTCTGGTCTGCCTGGGGATTGCCGCCTATCTGTTCTGGCTGGCACCCCCCGATCAGTTTGCCCAGCAGGATGTGGCCACCGGTGCTTTCATGCGCGTAGGGCTGCTGATGCTAGCCTTATGGCTGGCACTGCCGACCAGGAACCGGGACGCTGCCTGGGCGAACGTGTCTCCCTGGGTATTCGTCGTCATCATCATGGCGGTGGTGGGAATTGCCGTGCGTCCCAAAATTGTGGTGCCGCTGATTGTCGTGATGGCCGTGATGGGTTTTATTCTCCGACCGCGCAACAAAAAACGCTCGCGGCGCTAACCGGAGCGTTGTTCTGAATGGTTGGGTTACTGCGGGTTCTGTCCGCGGCTCACCGGTTGCACTTTGAGATTATCCGGCAGCTTGCGGGGAACCTGATTTCCGGTCTGCGAGATGACATCAATCGGCTGGGGAGGTACGAACCGATTGGGTACCTCGCCGTTTTGTGCGGCCGCTGCGGCTTCCCGCTGTCGGGCATCAATGTAAACCCGGGCAGCGACCTTCAGCAGTTGTGGACGGCGGACCGGCAGCACTCCTTCCAGTTGACCGGCGATCCGTTCGACCCAGCCGGGCTGTCGTTCCATCGCCAGTGACATCATATGCATAAAGATGGAAACTTCTCTGAAGTTGCGATCCAGAATCGTATTGCTGACCGGAGCCAGGATCTTGGCCGCCATCTCGACCGTCTGGGAGGGAAAGGAGACGTACATCGATACCTGGTGCGAGACCGCATCGATCTTCTTGTTCTCGCCGGGATAAAATTCGGTCTGCAGATGCAGCAGGGCTTTGGCAGAGATCGGCTTGGCCAGCAGCGGACTTTTATAAACTCCCGAACAGAGCACGATGGTCTCTTTCGGTGACTGGTGAATGACTTCCAGTGTACCCACCGTGCCATCACCGGCATCGACTTCATAGGAATAGGGGCCGGTCTGCCACATCTGGAACTCGGACAGTTTCATTTCGCGCCAGATGCTGACGACCACATCCGGGTGAGCGATGAAGAAAGCATACGCGGAATGATTGACGTCGAGATGTATTTTGGGCAGCACGCGAAACATGCTGAGATCTTTGAGTACGTGTTCGGCGTTCGTGCGGTTCGCCTGCGTCATCTGATCCAGGGGAATCTGCGCGAGGCATTCCTTTCTGGATGAGCGGGACGAAGAACCTTTGGTGAGTAATGTAATCAGGTCTTCTTCATCAGGAATGCGGATTTCCTGATCGACTTGCCGATGTTTCTGTTGGAATTCAGTCAGCTGCCGATCATCGTCTTTTAACAGATATTGATCGGCAGCTGACTCCGTCAGGGCCGGGCTCTGGCCATCGCGCTCGTTGGATTGTGGTTGTTGTGCAGAAACAGTAGTTACAGAAACCGCTACGCTACTTGTGACAGCGATCACCAGAATCGTCATTTTCTGAATGAATTTTGTCATGCTCATTTTCGTCATGTGAGAACCTGTTTCTTTCCGCGTTCAACATGTGTTGTCTGGATTTGTGCCCGTCAGTCTGTGTGGCAGTCAGTTTGGAGGTGCATTCACAGGAGGTGCCAGCGCCGGGCCGGGCTCCTTGAGTTCAGACTCCAGACCCGTTTCATCGGGAAACGGATCGGGGGGCACAAAAATAGAAGGTTCGGGAAGAGGAACCAGGTCATCTGCAGCTTCGCCGTCGTAAGACTGCTGGCTGCTGTAGTCGGTAATTGGCGTATCACTGATATAGTGTTGTGGCTGGCAGTCATCGCAGCATTTACACCACCAGCGATTGAAGCGAGACTGACACCAGTCTGGCTTGCCGATACGCGTCAGGTCCCACGTGGGACGATAGAAGCGGTCTGCATAAAGCTCTGTGTCGCTGATGTCATCGATCAGGTTATAGTAGGCGTTGCTGACCCTGAAACACTGGCAGCCCGAGCATACTATGAGCGGCTGGATCATGACTATGCAGACAAATGCTGCGCGCATTCGCATTTTCCTCCCCCGGTTGAATGTGACCATCCTGTGTCACAAAAGTACCAATGATGGCTCGCATCATCGGTAGTACAATCGCCTGTACCTAAGGATGATCGGCTATCGTGGAAGAGAAACTTTATCGATTATTCCGAATGACCCGGTTATCCCGGCGATGGAAGCAGGCGGTACACGTAACCCCTGAAAAACAGGGCTGAACGTGCAATACTCTGCAGGGAAAGTGGTGCCCGCCAGGCTCAAATTCGGCGAATATCCCTTGCGATACGAAGGGTTCTTGCGATCCGGGAAACGGGCTGTGATACTGGTAGTGAAGAAAACGCCACATCCGGTTTCAGGAGGTTCCCATGCGAACGTTTACAAATACGATTCTGTCTATCGCTTTGATTCCGACGTTTCTATCCACTGAAAACGCGGCCGGCGAAGAAACGGAACGGGGGGCTCCCTGGGAGTGTCATATTATCGACCAATCTTCCCGGGGCGCAGACGGGGTGAAGCTGTTCGACGCCGACGGTGACGGATTGCTCGACATTACGACCGGCTGGGAAGAAGGAGGTCTCACCCGCATCTATCGCAATCCGGGGCCTGCTCAGACAAAAAAACTTTGGCCGGCAGTGACATTAGGGAAAACACCCCACATAGAAGATGCCGCCTGGATCGATCTGGAACGATTGAATGTGAGAAGGGCTGTCGTCAGTTGCTGCGAAGGGAAGACGCGTGCGATATACGTGCACTGGCCTCCGGTTGAGAAGCCGTTCGAAAATCCGTGGGAGCAGGCAGTGATACCTGCGTCAAAAGACCGGATGATGTGGATGTTTGCCGTTCCTGCGAAGATCGGTCTCGATTCGCGTGGGGGAGAAGAACTGGTGGCCGCCGGCAAAGGACCGGGGGCAGAAATTGGCTTCTTCCTGCCGACATCGGACACACGCGATCTGTCAAAGTATCAGTGGATTACTTTGTCTCCCGCCGGCTGGGTGATGTCGCTGTTTGCCGTCGATATGGATGGAGATGGCGACCAGGATCTGCTGACAACAGACCGCAAGGGAAAACTGCGTGGCTGCCGCTGGCTGGAGAATCCGGGAGTTCCGACTGTCATTGTCGGTAAACAATGGAAGAATCATTGGGTCGGCGGTCAGGATCGGGAAGTGATGTTTGCGCATCTAGCCGACCTGGATCAGGATGGTCTGCAGGACATCCTGGTTGCCACAAGCACGCCGGCTGAAGTGCTCTGGTTTCGCAGACGGGATGCGAGCGGTCAGAAGTGGGAAAAACAGGTTATTCCATATCCGGAGAATACCGGCAGCGGAAAAGGAGTTGCGGCGGGCGATCTGAACGGGGATGGGCTGCTGGACCTGGTGCTCAGTTGCGAACATGCGGAGCCACCCAAATCCGGTGTGGTCTGGCTGCGCGGTTCACGCAACGGGAATCAGTTTCGCTGGGAACCACAGGAAATCAGCGGCCCGCGGGGGATTAAATACGATCGGATTGAATTACTCGATCTGGATGGAGATGGCGACCTGGATGTGCTCTCCTGCGAAGAGCGGGACCAGAATAAGGGATTGGGCGTGTTCTGGTATGAGAACCCGTTTAAGTAGAGTGGCCGCCGATTAAAAGAAAAAGACTTCCCGCTGAACCGTTTCGAACAATCGTCTGAGCCAGACATAACCCAGTGAGCGCGTGCCACAGTCGATCTGGGGGAGTACCGATGCGCCGGGACGGAGACCTCTGATGGTTTCATGATCCAGTTTGACTGTGATCTGCACAACCGGCTTGCCGTCGGCATCGGGTTCGGCAGTCGCGGCGATTTTTTCAATCGTTCCCCGGTAGGTCTGATCGGGATCGGTCAGCAGCAGGAATGAGACGGGTAAGGGCGCTTTGCTCTCCCGCTGAGCTGCGAGCACATGCCCGATTTCGGAATCGGGGACTTCCATTTTCAAGACCCAGGGGCCTTTCAGGTCGGCGACTGTTAACAGTCGCTGGCCGCGCTGGACAGGGCGTGCGAGAAGTTTTTCCTGTAAGTCCCAAGTGAGGACTTCCCCCCTGATGGGGCTTTTGAGCGTGAGGGCTTCCTGCTGATTTTTGAGCAGCGTCGCTTGTTCGTTCAGACTTTTGAGGCGTTCGTTGAGTTCTTCCTGTTCGGCCGTCAGTCGATTGGCCTGTTGCAGTGCATTGGCGTCAGTGGGGTTCAGTCCCAGGCGGGCTGCCTGGATGACGGCCAGTCGTTTCAATGTCGTCTGGATCTCGCCACGTACCCGGCTGGATTCCAGTTCCAGATCCGAATCACGCAGAGTAATCAACGTGCTGTCTGCAGCAACCTGTTCCCCCTGTCGGACGAGGATCTGATCGACAACGCCGTCTGCTGTTGCAAACACATTCTGCTGGTCGACGGGCTGCAGACTTCCCGTGCCTTCGATTTTGAAATCAGCGGGCGTCAGGATCAGGACAGCTGAGATGACTGCCAGAACCAGTGCCGCTGTCAGCAGTTTGCGGCCCGTCAGCTGTTTTTTTCTGAGCGGGGAATACGACCAGTGTTTGAGGAGCGGGAAAAAGGGGAAACTTTCAAACTGCAGCGAATTGTACAACGCCGTTCCGCCATGACGCGAGACGGCCAGTGCCCGTTCCAGAACGGTGTGGCTGGAGGGGGCTTCCTGGAACTGTTCCATGACAATCGCCCCGACGGTCAACTGGCTGGTATCGACCTCGCTTTGACTTTCAGCAGAATCATCACTGGTTTCCTGTATGATATGCGAAAGCGGGAAGATCATCAGAGATCGCAACCCGGCAAGATCCAGGTAGGCGTGCAGTGGTGTGGCGATCTGGGGCGGATATTTTTCATCCGCTTCCATGATCCAGTAAGGACGGTTGAGGGAGAGAATCGCAGTGACGAGGGCCTGCAGTCGCTGGACGGTTTCCGAACGTCTTTCAATGCCTTCTACGCCGCTGGCTGCGATCAGCTGGAAGGTCTTGCCGGTTCTCTGTAAAACGGACAGACGGTCGCAGTCGATGAGGATGCGGCCTTCATTGGCGATGATGAACGCGGTCTGCTCTGTATTTAAATGGAGATGAACGTGTTCAGAGAAGCGTTCAAACTGTTCCCAGAGTGCTTCCAGCTCGCGCAGTTTCTGTAACTGGCTCTGCTGGCAGAAGTCTTCGGAAATTTCACACAGCGCACTGATGAACCGGACATATCCTTCCTGCGCTGAAAATGAACGGGGTCGCTGATGGATGATCTCCAGCAGGCCGACCTGGGGACTGGGGTGGGCTTCGATCGAGACCGGACAGAGAATCAGGTTGTCGTGCAGGGGATTGACGCCCCGGTGTTGTTTCGACCAGCGTCCCTGGGGTTCGATGGTGGCGGGCCGCTGTTCGTGCAATGCTTCCCGCAGCAGCTGACGATGCTGTTCGAGTTCGCGTTCATCCAGAGGGCCGCCGCCGCGGGTTTCCGGAAACGCACCCCGCTGTTGCAGAACTTCCAGATTGCCCGCAGTATCAGTAACCCAGAGTACCGCTCCCTGCGCAGACATTCCCCGTACCGCGCGATCCAGGAGTTCCGAGTAAAATGTCTGACTCGAAATCTCCGTGCGTGCGAGTTGGGCCAGCCCCAGTACAAGTTCTTCAATCTCCTGCCAGAGGTTCTCAATTGAAGAGGATTCTTCCGTCGTCATACGTTTAACTACAGCGGGGAGTCAGAGAAAGTGGCACGACGATCAAAGCCGACTCACGTCGGTCTGATCCCAAAAGTAATTTTCATCCTATCATAGCGATCCGCGATCTACTCTGCTTCTCTCGAGAAAAGCAGTCAGGCTCCCCAAAGTATTTGGTGTACAACTTTAAATCATTGCCCAGCTTGACTGACTGGTACAGGTTTTCAGCACCGGAATGGGCCGAGGGATGTGTGACGGGGTCGATTTGGCGAGATGGGTTGTCCTGGTTGAGGTTTCCGGTAATCCGATTATGCGGAATATTCCGAATATGCTGAAAATTCGCTTTGGGATGAGTTGCTCTGCTGCCGATGAGTTGAGAGAGCGTATAGCCTTTATATCAATGGTCCCCTCTGACCAGGGAAATTCGATGAACTGTTTCTTAGCCCGGATGATACTGCTGTTTGCCACAGTTGTGCTGCTGGGCCCGGGGTGCAGCCGCTTCCTGAGCAATTCATTCCAGGAAGAGTTCGTTGAAAGCGATGAGACCTACCAGCGTGCGCTGACTCAGATCGAGTATCCCAATGTGGAAGACATCGATGAAGGTGATACGATTGGCACGCAGATGCCAGCGACGGTAGCCAGTACAGCCAATCCGGAGTACTGGGATCTGTCACTGGAAGAAGCAGTGCGGATGGCGTTACAGAGTTCCAAGGTTCTGGGTGATGTGGGCGGCGTGGCGTTGAATACTCCGGCTGCTGTTCACACCAAATACGATGCCGCAATTACGGAAGCGGACCCCCGATATGGTGTTCCCGGTGCATTGAGTGCCTATGATGCGACCCTGTCTGCCAGTACCTTCTTCGAGAAAAATGATAAAGCATTAAACAACGTCTTCTTCGGCGGTGGAACGCGACTGTTGCGTCAGGATGCGATGGTTGTCCAGGCACAGTTAACCAAACGCGCCATGACCGGAACCGAATTTACTCTGCGCGATTACATCGACTACGATGCCAACAATTCGCCGGGTAATCAGTTTCCCCACGCCTATCAGAACAATATCGAAATGGAATTCCGTCATCCGCTGATGCGGGGCGGCGGAGTGGATTTCAACCAGATTGCGGGCCCCAGCAATACGCCGGGCGTGATCAATGGTGTGATCATTGCCCGCATTAATACGGATATCAGTCTCGGCGAATTTGAAATCTCCGTGCGTGATATGGTAAGTGATGTAGAGAATGCCTACTGGGATCTGTACTTCGGCTACCGTGATCTGGATGCCAAAATCATGGCCCGTGATTCGGCCCTGGAAACCTGGCGTCGGATACATGCATTGTATGTGAATGGTCGCCGTGGTGGTGAAGCAGAAAAAGAAGCCCAGGCCCGTGAACAGTATTTCCGGTATCGGGCAGAAGTCGAAAACGCATTAAGCGGTCGCCTGCTGAATGGAACCCATACCAACAACGGCAGCCAGGGTGGTACCTTCCAGAGTAATCATGGCGTCTATGTGGCCGAGCGTCGTTTACGCATGCTGATGGGTATTCCCATTAACGATGGCCGTCTCATTCGTCCGGCAGATGAACCTTCGCTGGCCCGAGTCGAATTTGACTGGGAAGAAACACTGATCGAATCGCTCGAGCGTCGACCGGAAATCCGCCGTCAGCGCTGGCAGATCAAAAAACGTGAACTCGAACTGCAAGCCAACAAGAACTTCCTGAAACCGGAACTGGACCTGATTGGCCGCTATCGTTGGCGCGGGTTCGGACGAAACTTCCTGGCCGAAGGTTCTGACACGGGTGAATTTGACGGTGCCTTGAATTCTCTGTTCGACGGTAATCTGCAGGAATGGCAGATGGGGATCGAGCTGTCTGTCCCCCTGGGGAAACGTCAGGCGCATGCCGCGATGCGACATGCCGAGTTGATGCTGGCCCGGGATCGCGCGATTCTGCATGAACAGGAACGAGCCATCGTACAAAGTTTAAGTAATGCCATCTCTGATGTGGATCGTGCTTACGCGGTGTTGCAGACTACGTTTAACCGACGTCATGCGGCCCGCCAGGAAGTGGCAGCCGTCGAAGCCGCCTACGATTCGGATAATGCCACACTGGACCTGCTGCTGGAAGCACAACGCCGCCAGGCAGAAGCGGATGGCAGTTATTACCGGTCCCTGGTGGAATACTCGCTGGCGATCAAGAACGTGCAGTTCGAAAAAGGGTCTCTGCTGGCCTACAACAATATCTATCTTGCTGAAGGGGGCTGGCCCGAAAAAGCCTACATGGATGCCTCGGAACGCGAACGTCTGCGAGGACGTGTCCGGAAAATTGCGGACGCTCCGGAATACACGGGCGCGCTGTCCCAGGGGGCCTATCCTCAATTGCTGACTCCAGGTGAAATGCCCGTTGAACCGCTGCAGCCCACACCGGCACCCGCAGAACCGACTCCGGAACCAGTAACAGAAAGATTAGTGCCTCCCCCTGTGCCCGGCGTGACGCAGAAGGCAGCCGGGAATGCCGATTTCATTCAGTCCATCGACTTTGATGAGTCTCCCGATGTAGAAAATTCCATCCGAAACCTGGAGGGAACCAGTAACCAGAGTGAACCCGAAGCGTATTTTGCACCTCGATCCATGGTTCCTCCCGGACCGGAATCGGGCTACCGGCCCGACGCCAGTGGAGCCGGATTCAATGCTCTGCCAGTGACAGGACCGCAGGAGGCAGCCGCCACTCTGCCCGCTCAGAACCTGTCTGCGGGAAGTGCCACGTTGAATGTTGTGCCAGATTCGACTCCCACCCTGAGATCTGCGATACAGAACCAGACACTGAAGTTCCCCCTCAAGGAGAATTCCGGCAGTCAGGATCCTTTTAAAGACTATCGGAACGCAGGACCACGCTGGGAACCAGTGCCCATTCCCGAGATGAAACAGCGGAATTTAAGGGACTTTTCGGGTGAAGTGAAACGATTTCCCTCGAAAGAGGCGAACTAGACGGTCTCCCAATTTGCTAAAGCGTCACCCGAACGGTCTGAGTCAGGTATAATAGGTGCTGAGGGCGTTTTCTAAGCTGTGAACCTCTCTAACTGTCCAGTTAAGTGCGTCATATTTTCGGGGTTTGATTCCAACCTGTTCACCCTGGTAAACCGGGAAATCTGCCTCGAGACTGAGATTTTCACTAAAAATACTGTATCAGTGTAACTTGCCTCTTTCCCGGTATTGATATAACTTAAGGTGGAACAGTATAGTTAAGTCAGTTTTCGATCTGGATACGAGCTGGTGGTCAAAGCATCTCATTTGAGATGTTCTTTTTTTACTGCCAGCTATAATATTAAGTGTGTGCCGCGAGCTCAGGTGGATTCACCCTCGAGACACGAAACCTGGTTTTTTTACATTACAAGGAGAAACAAGCAATCGAAACAACGCAGAGACTTAATGACCAGATTCGGATCAGTCCGGTACGGGTCATTGATCAAGACGGGGAGCAGTTAGGGGTGATTCCTACCGCTGAAGCTTTAAGGTTAGCAATGGAGGCCAATCTGGATCTGGTTGAAGTCGCCTCGGATGCCAAACCCCCGGTCTGTCGGATTATGGATTATGGTAAGCTGAAGTACGAGCGTAAAAAGAAGACCAGCAAAAATACCAAGCAGCATCAGGTGCAGCTGAAAGAAATTCGGATGCGTCCGAAAATCGGTAAGCACGATATTGAGTTCAAACTGAAAAGTGCCCGCAAATTTCTGGAACAGAAAGACAAGGTCAAATTCAATATCATGTTCCGGGGACGCGAAAACGCGCACCATGAACTTGGTCGAACCATCCTGGGAGAGATCCAGGAACAGCTTTCCGAGATCGCCAAAGTAGAGCAGGCCGCCACCATGGCCAGTGGACGGAACATGATCATGGTACTCGCACCCCGCTCATAACAGATCCGGGACCGGCTGAGCTCGGGAATAATCTGATATTACAGGAATGAAGCAATTGCCTCGAAGGCTCTCTGTGCGCGCTGCTGATCAGGCTATTCTACATCGCCGATTTCGCTCAGGCTGAAATCCAGGTGCCACTGCGATTGCTTTCCAGCACTGCTTCAATCACTTTCATGTTCGCGATGGCATCTGTCAGCGGAGTTGGAACCGGGGACTGATTGAGGATCGCCTGGGAAAACAGATCACCCTGAATGGTGTACTGGCTGCAGGTTTCCAGTTCGATCTCTTTGATGTCGGCCCCGGTCTGGTGCCAGATTTTACAGGGACGGTCGATGGGAGCATTGAACGGGATTTCAATTTCGATTCGCCCCGTAGTGCCATGAATGTGAACCCGTTGATAGGGGTTGAGCTGTGTCGAGCAGGTGAAAGTAGCGGTGCCATTCCCGAAATCCAGGGTCGCTGATGCGAGGCGGTCCGTGCCCAGCTGTTCGTCAAATTCGACGATGCCGGAAACCCGCCGGGGCTCTGTGCCAAAAATAAAACGCGAGAGTGAAATCGGGTAGCAGCCAATATCCATCAGTCCGCCCCCGCCGATGTCGCGTTGATTGCGGATGTTGTCCGGATCGTTGTTGAAGTAAGAGAAGAAGGACTGGATCGTCCGCAACTCGCCAATCGCGCCTTCCTGCACCAGCTTTTTTGTCAACTGCCACTGCGGATGGTGGCGGTACATGAAGGCTTCCATCACTTTGATTTCGGGATGGGCAGCAGCACAGTCGAGCAGTTGCTGACCTTCGTCTGATGTGAGCCCGATCGGTTTCTCGCACAACACATGTTTGCCGGCTTTGATGGCTTTGATCGACCACGGGACATGCAGATGATTCGGCAGCGGGTTATAGATGGCGTCAATTTCCGGGTCTGCCAGCAGCGCTTCATAGGAGCCATAGGCACGCGGGATACCCAGTTCTCTCGCGACGCTTTCCGCCTGCTCCTGGTTGCGGGACGCCAATGCGACGATTTCGCAGTACGAACCTTTCTGCATGGCAGGGATGACCTGGATGGTGCCAATTTTTGCGGTGCTCAAAATGCCCCAGCGAATGCGCTTACTCATGAGATGCCTGTGGTGTGAATACGAAGAAGAAAGAATGCAGACAAACCTTTATCATGCAGAAACATGCGGTGTCTGTAAAGTGTCTGCCGAGTCATCTGGTTGGCGTACAGATAGCTCGGCCATGCCTGCTTTCGGTTTGGCTCACAGTTTGAATCAATTCGGGTGGCTCCGCAGAGCTTACAGTCTCTCCGGTTTCAGTTCATTCATGGAACCCAGGGATCTCCAGGTGGTGAGATAGATGTACTCACTGACAAACCGGATCGAGCCGTCCGCCATTCCCATGTGCAGGCCCCCCTGATGCGGGCTGCCAAAGGAAAAATTGCAGTCGCGCCATTCATCTGGTGCAAACGAGATGACACAGTCTTCGATGGATTTAAAGGGAGGGATAAACGTAGATCGAAGAGAATGGTGCATGCCTTCCGTCCAGAATGCATGGCGGCGCGCGACAACGTCCTGGTTGTCGATCAAGGTGACCGTTCCTGAATAGTCTGTGTTGGTATCGTTGAGTTCGGCTTCGCCTGTGATGAATGTATGAGTGATGCCGTCTTCGATATCCCGAATACGATTTCCACTGTTTGGCATCATCACGCCTGTATCGCCAGCGCGGGGAGGTCCGGAATACACGGCCCAGAACTGACCGGCGGCGCCGCCGAATTTGTTGCCGGAACAGAAGGCATAGCTGCTGGTGTAGGACGAGCCCGAGTCCGAAGAGTCCAGGTGGCCATCGCGCGGATTCAACTTGAGATTCAGCAGTTCGTTGTTGGCGGAGGGGCATTGATAAACGGCGAGCCTGGTCTGATTCAGGAAGTCATTCTGATCGACCTGCTGTCGGCCTCCGGCCTGATCGGGGCCGCCTCCCGTACCAATGTCAAAGTTATACAGATTATATAATGCACTTTGATTGAGGAAAGGGAGCAGCATTACAAAACCGGTGGACCGGTTCTCCAGCCCGGAAACGGTGATGCCGGGATTGGCGCGAGTATAGTAGCCCGCCGGAAACATGCCGTGGGTTTCGTGATAATTGTGCAATGCCAAGACGATCTGCTTCAATTGATCTTTGCACGTGGACCGTCTCGCGGATTCGCGCGCCTGTTGAACGGCTGGCAGCAGCAGTGCAATGAGTACGGTGATGATCGCGATAATCACCAGCAGTTCGACCAGAGTGAACCCGGCCTTCTTTTTCAGTGGGGGCATGATTACTCTCCATGGATGATAAAAAATAAAAAATCAAAATCAGAGAAGAGGCAGTGATACAAATAAAATTCAGCATGAGTGTCTGCTTTAAATAAATCGAAGTGAAAAAAAACGGGACATCAAAAATCCGCGTAGCGGGTTCAAAGCGAAGCCCGCTGTGATTTTATATCAAAATATCCTGATGTACAATATTTTCAGGAAGGAGCCAGTTTTTCTGCAACGTCTTCAGGGCTGTCTGGGCCGAGTGTCACAGACTGAGAGTCGATGCGGAAATGGAATACGCTCTGATGAAAGTTGACAAACACTCAGATGTATGTAGGTCGGGGAGCAAAATTTCTTCGACAGATCCCACTGGGGATGCTGAATGCCTCTGCGTATCGGGATGCCGGTGTCCACTTTCAGGCAGGTTGCCTGGCGGGTTGAGTGTTTCAGTGACGCGATCTGCTTTCCCCATAAATGAGAATTTCCAAACGGAGACCTCCCGACTCCAAGAAACTTGATCTTGCGCGAGGGGGAATGGATTGCTTACTTTTGGGCTTACATCTATTCTTGGAGTTTAGATGGGGGTTCTTCTCTACGTAATCAAGTGAAAATTCCGCTCTGACCATCGGATGGCACATCAGTCAATCAAGGCAGCATCTGTCTGTTGAGGTGTTTTTTCCTCGAAAGGTCTTATCAGGTAAAGCAAAATGGATCGTTTTCTGTTTCCCAAATGGGTGAATACAATTGTTCCGGTGCTGGGTGCGCTGGCTGCAATTGGTGGCTTATATGTGGTTGGTATGGTTGCTTTTGGAGCCAGTCCGGAAACTACGGATGTTGGCTACCAGCCCGAACAACCCCTCCCGTTCAGTCACAAACTGCACGCGGGTAAGCTTAAGCTGGACTGCCGCTACTGTCACAATACAGTCGAAGTGGCCGGCCATGCTGCGATTCCGCCTACCAAAACCTGTTTGAACTGCCACAGTGGAGCAGATGCAAATGGTGTGGTGAATACGGTTTCGATTCACTCGACGAGTTCCAAACTGGCTCCCATTCGTGAAAGTCAGGCAACCGGTAAATCGATGCAGTGGCGCCGTGTGCATGACCTGCCTGATTATGTTTATTTTAATCATAGTGCTCACGTCCGTCGGGGTGTGAGTTGTGTTTCCTGTCATGGTCGCGTCGACAAGATGGATGAAGTGACTCAGGTCAAGCCGCTGAGCATGGGCTGGTGTCTGGAGTGTCATCGGAATCCAGAGCCCAGTCTCCGTCCTCCGGAATTCGTGACGAAGCTTGACTGGAAAGCTGAGGGGGATCCGCATGAAGTGGGCGAAAAGGTCCGTAAGGAGCTGAATTTGAATCCTTCTACTAATTGTTCTACGTGTCACCGCTAAGGGGTTGGGTTGTGGAAAAAAAGTATTGGCGAAGTCTGGAAGAGTTGAATTCCACGCCGGAGTTTGAGGAAGTTTTGCATCGTGAGTTTCCGTTAGCAGCTTCGGAGTACCCGGAAGGGGTTTCGCGGCGTCGCTGGATGCAGATTATGGGTGCCTCTGTTGCCCTGGCTGGAGCAACAGGCTGTCGCTGGGAAGATGAGAAGATTGCTCCCAGTGTCACACGCCCCGAGGGTTTGATCCCGGGTGAGCCTCGGAAGTTTGCCACCTTTATGGAACTGGGTGGTCAGGCGGAAAGTCTGCTGGTAACCTGCTATGACGGGCGGCCGATTAAAGTCGAAGGTAATCCTGACTCTCCCCAGAGCCGGGGGGCTTCTTCGGTGTTTGCCCAGTCGGAAACGCTTTCACTGTACGATCCCGATCGTGCTGTCGGCGTAGTGGAATACCAGGGCAAATCCCGCTATGGCCGTGACTGGGGTGCTTTTTTAGATTATGCCGAAACCGTGCTGGGTCAGGCGCGAAAAAGTGACGGGGCGAAGCTGCGGGTTCTGGCTGATGTCAGCTCTTCTGCAGCCCGGAAAGCACTGCAGGAGAAATTTGCAGAGCTGTATCCCCAGTCCAAATGGTATGACTACACCGCCTGCTCACGCGATAATGTATACGAGGGAGCCCGGCTGGCGTTCGGAGAAGTGGTTCGTCCGCAATTCGATCTGACCAAGGCGAATATCATTGTCTGTCTGGACGAGGATCTGCTGTCTGAACATCCGGCTTCACTGAAGCATACGCGTGACTGGGCCAGTCGTCGCGATCCTGCAGCCGGTCCGATGAACCGTCTGTATGTAGTGGAAAGTCGCTATACCACAACGGGTATTTCCGCCGACCACCGTCTGCCGACCCGTTCTGTGGATCTGGGCGCATTCCTGTCCAAGCTCGAAGCACAGGTGCAGACCGGACTGTCAGGCAAGAAAGCAGAAGCTGCCAGCGACGATTACGCCGACAAGGTTCTGGCAGCAATGGCAGAAGACCTGGTCGCGAACCAGGGTTCGAGCGTGATCGCCATCGGGGCAAGTCAGCCCGCCGAACTGCAGGCACGCGTTCATAAGTTGAACGAGCAACTGGGTAACGTCGGCGAAGCTGTCAAATACACGAAAGAGCCCCTGGCCCGTGAGCTGACTTCCGTCGAAGCACTGCGAACGCTGACCGATGAAATGCAGTCGGGTGCAGTGGATACGTTGATCATCCTGGGCGGCAATCCGGCTTACAATGCTCCCGGGGATATCGATTTTGTTACCGCACTGTCCAAGGTGCCGAATGCCGTTCACCTGGGCGAGTACGAAGATGAAACGTCACTGTTGTGTAAGTGGCATCTGCCCAAAACGCATCCCTTCGAACAGTGGGGCGATTCCCGTTCCTATGATGGAACGCTCTGTATTGCACAACCTCTGATTCAGCCCTTGCATGATGGCAAATCAGAAGTCGAACTGCTGGCAATTCTGTGTGGCGATAGACATCCGGTTGCCCTGGATCTGATTAAGGAAGCCGTGAAAGGTTCTCTGGATTCGATGGCCGTGAATGCTTCCTGGCGACGTGGGGTGCACGATGGTCTGCTCAAGGGGAGTTCACTGGAAGCGGTTTCGCCAAAAGTGAAAGACTTGCCTGCTGCGAAAGCGGAAGAAGCTTCTGCGGAAGAGCTGGAGCTGGTATTTTATGCCAGTCCCCAGTTGTACGATGGTCGCTTCGCCAACAGTGGCTGGCTGCAGGAAACCCCGGACAGCGTCACCAAGATTACCTGGGATAATGCTGCGATTCTGGCTCCGAAAACCGCCGCCGATCTGGGCGTTGAAGCCGATTCCGTCGTCAAGCTGATTCTGGATGGCAAGTCCATTGAACTGCCCGTGTATGTGTTACCCGGTCAGGCTCCCAATTCAGTCGCTGTGGCTCTGGGGTATGGACGCACTGCCGCTGGCCTGGTCGGAGGCGATGTTGCCCGCGATGTGAAGCCGGTCGGCGAGAATGTTGCTGCCCTGCAGTCCAAAGGGGCGATCGACTTCAAGTCCGGTCTGAAAGTCGAAAAAACCGGCAAAACTTATGAGCTGGCGGTGACTCAGGATCACCACGCGATCGATACCGTCGGCCAGGATGAAATTCAGGGTCGTGTCGGGCAGCTGGTGCGTGAAGGCGATCTGTCTGAATACGAAAGCGATCCTGGTTTTGCCAAAGGCCGCACTCATCATCCACCGCTGGTCTCATTGTGGGATGAAAACAAGGATGGGAAACCGATCTACAAGGAACTGTCCTATGAAGGTCAGGCCTGGGGAATGTCGATCGATCTCTCCAAGTGTATTGGCTGTAATGCCTGTTCGGTCGCCTGTCAGGCGGAAAATAATGTTCCTGTGGTTGGTCGCGAGCAGGTGATCAACGGTCGTGAAATGCACTGGCTGCGGATCGACCGTTACTTCACTGGCGAAGATGTGGATAACCCCGGGATCGCGATACAGCCAATGTTGTGTCAGCAGTGTGAACTGGCTCCCTGTGAACAGGTTTGTCCGGTTGCTGCGACCGTGCACACAGACGAAGGTCTGAACGACATGGTTTACAACCGCTGTGTCGGAACCCGTTACTGTGCCAACAACTGTCCTTACAAGGTACGGCGCTTCAACTACTTCAACTTCAATAAGATCTATGAAGAGCCTCGCGGCAAACTGCAGGCCCTGGTCCTGAATCCCGAAGTGACAGTCCGCCATCGTGGGGTCATGGAAAAATGTACTTACTGCGTGCAGCGTATCAAGTCGGTCCAGATCGTCGCCAAAAATGAACAGCGTCCCATCAAAGACGGTGAAATCGTCACCGCCTGTCAGCAGGCCTGTTCTGCCAACGCGATTGAATTTGGTGACCTGGCTGATGAGAGCACTCGTGTAGCAAAAGCACATGCCAACCCGCGTACTTATGCCGTGTTGTCAGAATTGAATATTAAGCCGAGAACATCTTACATGGCCCGGATATTGAATCCCCATCCTTCACTGGCAAAGCCGAAATCAGAAGGACACGGACACGGTCATGCTGAAGAACACGCTGAAGCCGGTCATGCAAAAAAGGCGGAAAAGCACTAACAGCGCGTTCGGAAGGCAGGTAGTTCCTGCCGATGTGTGAGTGAGATTAACTAATCCGTTTGAATTTATTGAGCAAAGATATCAAAAGCCATGGCTTCAGTAACAGCAGAGCCAGTTGACACAATCACCGAAGTTCCCGGTAAGCGAACTCCACTCGTAACGGGTGCGCACGATTATGGGACGGTCACCGAAGCGGTCTGCCGACTGGCTGAGAGTAAGACTCCCAAAGCGTGGTACATTGCGCTCGGATTTTCCGCATCACTGATGGGAATGTTGTTTGGTCTGGTCGGTTATTTAATCATCACCGGTGTCGGGGTCTGGGGTAACCGGAGCCCGGTTTTCTGGGGTTGGCCGATCGTGAACTTCGTGTTCTGGGTCGGTATCGGTCACGCCGGTACCTTGATCTCTGCGATTCTGTTTCTGTTCCGCCAGGACTGGCGTACGGGGATCAACCGTGCTGCCGAAGCGATGACGATCTTTGCTGTGGTCTGTGCGGGTCTGTTCCCGGGCATTCACATTGGTCGTGTCTGGCTGGCTTACTGGCTGTTCCCGATTCCCAACCAGATGTCAATGTGGCCCAACTTCCGCAGCCCGCTGCTGTGGGACGTGTTTGCTGTTTCCACTTACGCAACGGTCTCTCTGTTGTTCTGGTACATGGGGATGATTCCCGACCTGGCGACCCTGCGCGACCGTGCCACCGGAAAAATTCAACAGTTTGCCTACGGCCTGTTTTCACTGGGCTGGAACGGTTCCTCCCGGCACTGGCATCGTTATGAACGTGCTTACCTGCTGCTGGCTGCCCTGGCGACTCCGCTGGTGCTCAGTGTGCATACCATCGTGAGTTTCGACTTTGCCGTTTCCCAGCTGCCCGGGTGGCATACAACGATCTTCCCGCCTTACTTCGTCGCGGGTGCGGTTTTCAGTGGTTTCGCAATGGTGCTGACCCTGATGATTCCCGTCCGCTCGATCTGTGGCATCAAGGACCTGCTGACCGATCGCCATCTGGAAAACATGACCAAGGTGATCATCGCCACCGGATCGATGGTGGGTTATGCCTACGCCATGGAATTCTTTATCGCCTGGTATGGCGGTAACCGCTATGAAACATTTGCCTTTATCAACCGTGCTTTCGGCCCGTATGCCTGGGCTTACTGGATCATGGTTTCCTGTAACGTGATCAGCCCGCAGTTGTTCTGGATTAAGAAAATCCGTACGACTCCCTGGATGATTTTCGTCGTCTGTATTTTTGTCAACATTGGTATGTGGTTTGAGCGATTCGTGATTACCGTGACTTCGCTGAGCCGTGACTTCCTGCCTTCCAGCTGGGGTTACTTCAAGCCGACCATTGTCGACGTGTTAATGTTGATCGGCAGTTTCGGTCTGTTTATGACGCTGTTCCTGCTCTTCTGCAAGTTCCTGCCGATGGTGGCAATGGCAGAAGTCAAGAGTGTGATGGGGCAACCCCACGCTCATGGCGGTTATCAGCCTGATATTCCTGATTCTGAAGGAA
>NZ_CAXAVM010000013.1:0-63605 GCF_963972345.1 uncultured Gimesia sp.
CGCCACATGATCTTGTTCATCCCCCTTGACGCCCCCATGTCTTTCCACAAAATAATCGAACATGCAACGAAACACCGACCACAGACCACAGATCGAACACAAGAATGAACTCCACAAAAACAACAATATTTCAATGTCCTCTCCCCCGTCCGGGTGCCATCTGTCGGCGTGCCCGACAGTGCCCGAAAAACCAGCCCACCGTCCAACAAAACAGAGTCGCCCGAATGCAATTCGGGCCGAACACAGCGAGCAGGAAACTGTCAGAATAAGCGATCAATACAGCTCCAGGATTGCAACTCCAATCGAACGGCCACATCGGTTCGTCCCCTGTTGCTACTGGTATCGAAATGATTCTCATGCTTCAAACGTATGCCCTGACAGTTTCCTGTTGTCTGCGACAACCCCGAATTTGACTTCTCACCTGTTCGATTCTTGTGTGATTTTTATGGTTCAAAGAACAATCAAGTTGACCTCCCCAATGCCCCACATACTTCCCCGAACACGGCCGGACAAGCCGGCCATGGCACCCCGAAACCTCTCTATTAATTGCAATGCTTCCTACAAACTCAGACGGGCGCGTGCCACTGTCGGCTTGCCCGACAGTGCTGGTATTAACGTCCCCGCACACGCTTCACAAAGCATTATAAAAGAAGTCCCTCACTCCCTGCAGATGAAAATCCCGAACCATTGAATGATTAAAATAGTGTGATCGATATTCATCATAGGATTAAAAACCGCGGCTAATTTTTCGAGAAAGAACGGGTAGCCTCGAATGCAATTCGAGGTTGTCGCAGACAACAGGAAACTGTCAGAGCAATCGCACAATCCAGAACAGCAAAGCCAACCGGTTCGCCTCAGGGGCTGTCCCATGTGTCAGCCCGCCTGGCGAGGTTCGACCCGGCATCATGCCCAATGGGAACAGATGAGACATTTCAATCAGAAATTTCGAACACGAAAGGCTCGAAAACAGCCATAAGAAAAAATAGGGGAAGCTATGAAAGAAGGTCGAGCCAGTATGTTTTTTTTAACGCGTGGTAAAATTTCTCGCCCATCATTGACATCTCATCTCAGCTGCTCCTGCCACCTGGTTCCTGTATGCGCAATCTGCTGTCGCGAGTGTCTTTTCTCCAGACAGACTGGTCGCCAATCAACCAGTCGAGACTAGCTCCCGTGTTGCAGTCACAACTCCCAGTCCCGTGGGATGGAATATTTATTTGAGATGTCATGGCCATAGATGGTGCCTTCTCGATCATCGTTTATTTCTCAAGTGAACAACAAAGGATCGGCATATTATTTGCTTCCCGCTACTGTCAAGTGTGTTCTACAACATACAGCTGCGGCTGTAAAACAGATTTGTCTGGAATTAGAAGCACGGGTTCCAGGTAGCCCCGCTACCAGTCTTGCGACATAGGGAACTTCAAATGACTGCTGAAATCGACATTCAACACGACGCTTTCTCAGCACTGCAGAGTTTTTTCATCATCGGATCAACGGAGCAGTACAGCGCTGCCAGACAAGGCGAGACGATTTACTTTAATAACCCTATTTTTCCCGGGGAGAAACCCATGGCAGACAAAATGAAAATCAATGACCAGGTGACTGTCGGACCACAGCCTTCTGAAGAAGAAATCAATCAGCTCAGCCAGCAGGGATTCAAATCAGTTGTCAATTTTCGCACAGAGGACGAAGATGACCAACCACTGTCTCCCACTGACGAAAGAGAGAAAGTGAAGAGTGCGGAAATGGAATATCTCCATATTCCGGTCTCGATGAAAGCCATGGGACCGGAACTGGTTGATGAGTTTCGAGAGAAGTACCCGCAGCTTCCCAAACCGGTGTTCGCTCACTGCAAGAGCGGAAAGCGAGCTGGGGCAATGGTTATGATGCATGTGGCGGTCGAAGAAGGCATGGGAGGTGAGGAAACGCTTCGCAAGGCGGAAGAGATGGGATTTGAATGCGAACAGGAGGAACTCCGGCAATTCGTCAAAAATTATGTAGATCAACACGCTCAGTAATCGAACACACTCAATCAGGAAAGGTCGAACACTGTGCAATTTCATCAACGCTTCGTACCTGGTCTGGCAATCGCATCTTATATTGTGGGTGATGAAAAAAGCAGCGAAGCCGCTGTCATTGATCCCACCAGAGATGTCGATGATTACATCGATTTTGCCAAAGACAACAATCTACACATTAAGCACATTATTGAAACGCACGTCCATGCCGACTTCGTCTGCGGTTCGAGGGAACTTAAAGCGCGGCTGAATGACGAGCCGACCATCCACTGCTCAGGCTACGGGGGCAAAGACTGGACGCAATCGTTTGCCGATCAGCATGTGAAAGAAGGCGACACGATCACGATGGGGGACTTGAAGTTCGGCTTCAAACATGTGCCCGGCCATACTCCGGAACACATTTCCATTAATCTGTTCGACATGACCCGCAGTAAAGAGACCCCCTGGGTCATGTTCAGCGGGGACTTTCTGTTTGTGGGTGATGTGGGACGCCCCGACCTCCTGGGAGAAGAAGCGCAGAAAGAACTGGCCCACCAGCTCTATGAGAGCGTGTTCGAGCGGCTCAAAGAATTCGCCGATTTTACTGAAGTCTATCCCGCTCATGGAGCAGGCTCGCTTTGCGGAAAGGCCATCGGCTCACGCCGTTCCTCCACAGTAGGCTACGAGCGGCGGTTCAATCCTGCACTGCAAAAGCAGCCCGAAGCACAGTGGGTCGAAAGTCTGCTCAACGAGATGCCGCTTTCGCCCCCCTATTTCAAGCGAATGAAGCAGGTCAACACGCAGGGACCGGCCATCATTGAGAACAGGCTCTCTGATCAGAAACGCTGGGATGCCAGGCAAGTCCACGAAAGAGTCTGCGACGACTGTCTCATCGTCGATGTTCGCTCGAAGGAATCATTCGCCGCCGCCCACATTCCCAATGCGATCAACATTCCCTTCGGTAGTAATCTGCCCACGTGGGCAGGCTGGGTGTTGCCTTACGATCGTCCGATATTGGTGATTTCCGATGACCCGTCACAGATCAAGCAAGTGGTAACGCACCTGTTGCGCGTGGGCTTCGATGATATCGAGGGATACCTTGAAGGCGGCATCGGATCCTGGGAGACGTCTGGCTTTCCGCTCTCGACTCTCAATACGATGTCCGTGCATGACCTGGCCAGTAGACGTAAGACGGAAAAGCAACTGACCATTTTAGATGTCCGTACAGACAAGGAATGGAATGACGGTCATATCGAGGGAGCCATCCACATTCACGGAGGCCGCTTGCAGGAGCGGGTTGATGAGTTGCCCTCAGACAAGCCTGTCGCTGTTGTCTGCGGATCGGGTTATCGGGCGTCCATCGCCTCTTCGTTTTTGAAACGGGAAGGCTTCGAGGATGTGACGAATATCATGGGTGGCATGTCTGCCTGGAAGGCGGCGGAACTCCCGACAGTATCATGATGTCTCGCCATACCAAACTCTTTATTCAAGGAGGTCTGAAATGAGAATATTCTTTATCCTGACAGTACTCATCGCGCTGACCGTGACTGTGTTACCAGTTGAAGCCTGCCCCTATTGTGAATCGGAAATCGGGAAAGAAGTAGCCGCCGGTATATTCAATGATGATTTTGCCCTCAATGCCCTGCTGACCCTGTTGCCTGTTCCGATTTTTTTATCAATCGTATATGTGATGTATTCCGGAATGCCATTCTCAAAAAATAACACAAAGACAAATGCCAGAAAGCAGCCGGATTCACGAACTTCCCCTGTGCGTACTTCAGGAGCAGAACATGACTGATCATCTCAACCGTCGTCCGTTGATTTCCGCGGGGACATTACTTGGAATTGGAATGGGTGGTTTCGTGGACGGGATTCTGTTTCATCAGCTTCTCCAGCTGCATAACATGTTATCGGCGAAATTCCCCGTGCGCGACCTGGAGGCAAGAAAGCTTGCAGTTCATCTCGAAATCAACATGTTCTGGGACGGGCTGTTTCACGTTTTCACATGGGTAATGACTGCCATTGGAATCGCCCTGTTATGGCACGCGGTCCGTCTGCAGAACGTCCCGTTGACGACCAGGACATTTGTGGGATCGCTCAGCCTGGGGTGGGGGTTGTTTAACCTGGTCGAAGGAGTGATCGACCATCATATCCTGCACATTCACCACGTGACTGAAACCAGCAATCACTTAATCTGGGACCTTGCATTTTTGGCGGCCGGTATTGTACTGATCCTGTTGGGATGGTGCCTGATTCATTTTGACCATAGACATATAAGGGGTCAGGACTCTTTATCATGACTCCTGACCCCTTTGTTTGCCGTTAACAAGCGAAGGAGTTTTCATTATGAAAAACCTGCTACAGAAGAAATCATGGCCCCCTTATCTCGTCGGTGCCGGAATTGGTGTTCTCAGCTGGTTTGCCTTCCTGACTGCCGATCATCCTTTAGGAATTACAACCGCATTTGAGCATACAGCTGCCTTGTTAGATAAATCGGTCGCTCCTGCTTTCGCCGAACGGAACAGCTACTTCGATCAAGAGTCGCCAAAGATCGGATGGGAATGGATGCTGGTAGTGGGGGTCTTCGTTGGTTCATTTATCAGTTCCAAAATCTCCGGAGATCGGAATGCGCCCGCAGTGCCCCCCCTGTGGGAGCAACGTTTTGGAACATCTGAGACAAAACGATATATAGCTGCTTTCATCGGTGGAATGTTGATGTTGTTTGGCGCGCGAATAGCTCAGGGATGTACCAGCGGGCATGGCATCAGTGGAACTCTGCAACTTGCAGCTTCCAGTTGGTTATTTACCGCGATATTCTTCAGCACCAGCATCGGGACTGCATTTTTACTTTTCGGCCGGGAGGGCAGGAAAAATGTTTGATCCCATTTGGAAACTGGCTTTAGGATTATTTACCGGGATTCTGTTTGGTGTGTTGCTGCAAAAGGGACGCGTAGCGAAATATCAGGTGATCTTGGGGCAATTCCTGCTCAAAGACTGGACCGTGGTGAAGATAATGGGGATGGCAGTGGTTGTGGGAGCCGCCGGGATTTATGCCCTGTTACCAACACAGACGGTCTCCCTGCATCTCAAGCCGCTGGCATGGGGGGGAATTATTTTCGGCGGCCTGTTCTTTGGTTTTGGAATGGCGATTTTTGGCTATTGTCCGGGCACAGGAGTCGCTGCCTGTGGTGAAGGACGTAAAGACGCTTTTGCAGGCGTAATCGGAATGTTGATGGGAGCGGGTATTTATGTAGTCGCTTATCCACCACTTAATGCATTCATAAAGCAATTCGGCAGTGAAGGGAAAGTGACTCTGCCTCAAATTACCGGTACCACCCCCTGGCTGTGGGTTATCACTTTGATTGTTCTGGCGGCAGTGTTTGTTATTTTAACCAGGCATAACCGACATGAAATGAGGACGAACAGGTAGCCTCGTGAGTGGTAAGGCATGTATCTGAAAGTAGCGTTACCATTCACGGAGGTCCGACGGAAACAAATCAATTCGATAAGCAGCTCTTTTTCGATTCAGAAATCATAACAGCTTTTGAGATAAGCAGACTCCGTATGAAAATATTTTTTCCGGCAATGAATGCCACTGGTAGCGAATATTTCTGGAAACTTTCGGAAGCAGGGAAACGGCTCCAGCAGTCAAACCGTCTCGTCACGCGAAAAACCACGGATGTCTGTGCCTATAGCGGACAGATAACATGCACAACAACTTGAGTTCAATTCGGGCCTGGGAGGCTGTCGTGAGATCAGCGATCAGCGTCTGCCTTCTGGCTTGTGTCTGCCTCGGATGTGAAATGCCGTATGATCCTGAAGGCACACTGGAGCGGGTGCAGAATGGTACCATCCGTGCCGGGATTTCCCTGAATCCACCCTGGACTGACTTCACGAGCGGGGAAGCCGTGGGGTTAGAACCGCAGTTGCTGAACAAATTCGCGGAACAGCTCAATGCCAGGATCGAGTGGACTGTGGATTCGGAAAGCGACTTGTTCCGCGCACTGAAGCACCGGCAGCTCGATGTCGTCATCGGCGGACTTACCAGTTCCACGCCGTGGTCGAAACAGGCCGCGCTCTCGCGACCGTATCTTACCATCGGAAACGACGAGCACGTGATCGCCGTACCCCAGGGAGAAAACCGCTGGCTGCTGGAGTTCGATCGCTTTTTACAAAGCCAGCGGCGGGAGGCGGAACGCTACTATGAGGGGGAACAGCCGTGAAAGCCAGCCCGGCATTCGAGTTTCCCCCCGAGCAGGACGAAGCACTGCATCGGGCACGTCGTCTCGAATGGATCACGATTATTTATTTAATCTCGGTCTCAGTCGTCATGTATCTCGTACTGGGATCTTCACAGGCGATGAAGACTGCCTGGATCGACGACCTGTTAAGCCTGATTGCTCCCATTGTTTTCCTGACCGCCACACGCATCGCAATTTGGGAGCCCAATGAGAGATTTCCCTACGGATATCATCGCATCGTATCGATCGCTTTCCTGTGTGCAGCCCTCGCACTGTCTGTTATGGGAGGCTGGCTGTTAACCAATGCACTCATTCATCTTTTCAAAGCAGAACATCCCACAATCGGCGGGATACACCTCTTCGGTCATACCTTCTGGCTCGGCTGGCTGATGATCCCGGCACTTGTTTACAGCGCGGTGCCGGCGATGTTTCTGGGGCGGGCCAAGCTGCCTTTGGCTCGTAAAATGCACGACAAGGTTCTGTTTGCCGATGCGAACATGAATAAGGCGGACTGGCTGACGGCCTTAGCGGCCCTGATCGGCGTAGTGGGTATCGGACTGGGGTACTGGTGGGCCGACGCGGTTGCATCGGCCCTCATCTCCCTGGACATTCTGCACGACGGAATCAGGCATCTGCGGGAAGTCGTGTGCGATCTCATGCAGGAAGCGCCTCGCACAGTAGAGCGGTCCAAACTCGATCCACTCCCCGACCGTGTCGCCGCCTATCTGCGGAGCCTGCCGTGGGTAGAGGATGTGCAGGTACGCATGCGCGAGGAGGGGCACGTCTATTTTGGTGAAGCATTCATCGTCCCCCGGGAAGCCAGCGTGACGCCGGAACAACTTTATCAGGCGACACGGGGATGCACAAATCTGAACTGGCGGGTTCACGATTTCGTGCTGGTCCCGGTACCTTCCCTGGACGTTGAGAATAAGAAAGACTGAGTTTATAATAAGGGGTCAGGTCTCTTTTATATGAATCCTGACCCCTTTTATTGAACCAGAACACACGCAGCAGAAATGAAATCCTATCCATTTATGACACCTGCGCTGACTGCAGAACCAGATTACACAAACAGATCAACGCCATTCGCTGCCCCACTTCACTGCGTCAATTCAAGATCGTCAATCCAGATCTCGGCATTCGTGTCACCCTGGCTGATGAAACCCAGCCAGTCGAGCGTGTTCCATTCGGAGTGTACGCAGGGCAGATCTTTGAAATGCCGTGGCTGCTGTCCTGGCAGTGTCACTGCCAGATTCCATTTACCTGCCTGCGCGCCGAGGGGAGCCGTGATCTCCAGCTTTACCCACTGATCGATGGGAAAATCGATCAGTTCTTTCCGGTTCGCTGCACGGAGTTTGCCTTTTTCAATCCAGAGTGAGGGACCGATCCGATACGGGTTGGACTGATCGCGCCACTCATGCTGAAAGACGGCAGCGGAACTCAGTTTGATCGCAAACGCACAGCGACTGACGCCCTCACTATGATGCGGCGAAACGACGAACATCGGGTGATAGCGTCGCTTCTGTCCCGGCGTGTCGAGCAGCAGCAACGCCTGCGAACCGGACGGAGCCCCCTTGACTTGTCTGACTTCGACACCACCCAGCTTGTCATCTTTACTGACCGAAGTGCTCGGCGGCAGCGCGCCTGCTTCGAAGTCTTCAACGAACGAGAGCAACGGTGTTGGCGGCGGGTCTTTCATCTCCGGTAAATCCAGCGCACGCGCCTGCGCGGTCCACTCCGGATCTCCGTAGAGCCCTGCTTTCTCGTAGTCGAACGGTTTGAAACCGATTTTGAAAGCGGGGGAATCTTGCGCCAGATGAAAATTATCATTCGCGGGATCGATGAAACGGGGATCGGCGATGAGCGATCCCTGGTCTTTTCCCGCAGCCTGCCACTCGGCGAACGTCATTCCCTGGAAATCGATCGGCTTACCGTCGGTGCGCCAATACAGATTGTGATTCAGCTTCACATTCCTGTCTTTCCAGTTTCCGTGAAACAGGTCGCCGGAATCGAAAGCGACGATGTTGCGTTCGAACGTGAAAGACAGATGGTCTTCCACCCGGCTGCGTTTGACCTGGTACTCGCGCGAGAAGGCGAAGATATTATTCCGGATCAGATTATTCCGCCCGTAGTGCTGATGATATCCGCCTGATCGAGTGCGGTAGACAAGGTTGTTTTCCATCAGAATATCCGTGCTGCCTTCGTCATTGTAGAGCCCCCAGCCGCCGTAACTCCAGGAGAGAACATCGTGAATTACGTTGTTGCTGACAGTCGTGCCCGGCGAAGGACCGAGGGTGTAGACGCCCCCCATATCACTCAGCCAGCCCCAGCCCAGATGATGGATGTGATTAAATTCGATCTTGTTCCGAACAGCGAGGCTGTCACTGTAACCCCAGCGCCAGCCCACCGAGATGCCTGTATAATAAAAGTCAGCAATCTCATTGTGAGTCACTGCGTTGTCGCCTGACTGACCAATCCACACGCCGACCGCACAGGGAAACAGACGGCCGCCGTGCCGAATCAGGTTGTTGTCGACTTTAATCTTTTCCGTTCGCTCCACTTCTTTGGATGCGATGCGGGTTTCACCAATCCGCACGCCCCCTGCTCCGAGATCGTGCAGATCGCAGTGTGTGACGACGCTGTCCCGGCATCCCTTGCGAAACCAGAGCCCGTAGGTCGCGACATGACCGATTTCACAATCCGTAAACTGAATGGAACGTCCGCCGTCGACCATGACTGCCGCCTCGATGGGCGAGGCTGCCTGAGACGGTTCGAAACCTTGCGGCGGCGTGCGCCAGTCCGTGTGTTGAAAACTGAGTCCGCGAAACGTGAGATGTTCCACGAATTTTCCTTCCGCCGGGTCTCCCTTGAGAAGCAGTAACTGCTCGGCGACAGGCGCAAATACTTCTGCTTTTTCCAGAGTCTCACCCGGTCGGGGAACGTAATGCAGTTTGCCTTCCGGCGCCAGATACCATTCCCCCGGCGAATCGAGGGCGGCCCGGTAATTTTCCAGGATATAAGCCGTATTCCGGGTCAGTGGATTCCAGTGTTTCATCTGCCTGCCAGAGGTGAAGAGTTTGCCCGTCTTGACGTCAAACCCGTCCAGGAATTTCCGTGTATTGTCCCACTTGTGAAAGAAGAGGGCCTGAACTCCCTCCCGTTCGGCTTCCGGGACCTTCTCCAAAGAAGCCAGATCCGCGGGATCGGCGTACAGTGTCTGGCGGGCGATCTTCCTTGGCTTGGGTCCATCGGTTGTCCCCATCGTCTCCCGACCGTTGCGGAGGTAGAAGAAGAATTCATCCGGCTCCCGGGCCCGTACCGCCCGTTTTCCATTGACCCAGAGTTGTTCGAACTGCCAGTCCGGATCGACGTTCGCGGTCCACGTGCCATCCCCTTCCCGTTTGAAACCAGTGATGCGTTTCCCGCCGGAAATAACAGGACGACTTCTGCGCGCCGCTTCATATGTGACGGGCGCAGCCGCGGTGCCGGAATCTTCAGGAGTAAACACGAGAGGTTCGGTAATGAAATAATTTCCCGCTTTGAAGACCACCCGCACGGGTTCTTTCGGCTGACGTTGCCGAATTTCATCGCGGGCAGCAGCCAGTGATTGGAGCGGCCCCTCGGGTGAAACTTCCAGAACGAGTTCGGCATTGGCTTGCGAGCCAGTCAGAGCAAAACCCACAATCAGGACTGCAAACAGGAATGAGTGAGTGCGTTTCATAGTATATCCATCTGATGCAGTTTCATAATCTGCATCCGTAGTTAAGATTTCTGTTTCAATTTATACCTTCTCCAGTCATAAGGCATTTTCAACCTGTTATTCAAGAAATCAACGACCCAAAACAGGAGATACCTCACAACTTTTTATTGACAGATGCATCCGATCACATTGAACGCCATTCCCACCTGGGAGTCAATCCGTTGAAAAGCCGCCGTCCGATCCTGGAGTGTGTCTGAGCCCTGATCCTTCCCTGGAAAATGGAAATCGGGTACCTTGGTGTTCAACTGGATCTTTGTTATCCCCTACCATTAACAACAGGAGTGACGACTGATGAAAGCGTTCTTTGTATTGACCCTCGCCGCGCTGGCTTTGATGAGCAATATTGCACTGGCACAGAAACCTTCGACGAAAGCATTTCAGGCGGGCCAGCCCCTGGGAGCCGTCAACGAAGCCGGAAAGTTTGTTCCGCTCTCGGACAACGTCAAGGTCTATGGCAGTTTTCGTTTTGCTGAGAGCTGTGTTTATGACGCGACCCGCGACCTGATTGTCGTCATGAATGCCGGGGTTCCGCAAACCCAGGAGGAAAATGACGGCTACGTCTCGCTGTTGAACCCGGACGGATCGGTTCACACCACGAAATGGATTGGTGCAACGCGTGATGGTTTAACGCTCAACCATCCACTGGGCAGCGCAATCCACAACGGCACCCTGTATACCGCCGACATCGACGTGGTCCGCACGTTCGATCTCGCGACGGGCAAGCCGGGAAAAGCCTACCCGGTAGAGGGCGCCTCGTTTCTGAACGGCATCGCCGTCAACAAGGAAGGCACGATCTTTGTTTCCAATTCGCGTCCCGAGTTCCGCGTCTATCAAATCACCGCTGACGGTAAAGTTTCGCTCTTTGTGGACGGTGATCCTCTCAACATCCCGAACGGCGTCGCCATCGATCAGGACGGGAACGTCGTGGTCGTCAACGTCGGTAATAACGATGTGATGACATTCGATCCTGCCAGTGGAAAACTGATCCGCACCGAACACGCCGCGGAAGGGGGCAACGACGGACTGGTGATCCTCCCCGATGGAACAAAGTACGTCAGCAGTGTCCGTTTCGGAAGCGTTTCCAAAATCAGCCCCGGTAAACCCGCCCAGGTCATCGCCTCGGGGATCCCCAGTGCCGCGTCGATGGGATACGATTCAAAACAAAAGCAGTTGATCATTCCCATGAACAACAATAACGCCGTGGCGTTTCTCAAGCTGGAAGATTAAGCGCCGGTGATCGGCGATTCAAAACCAAAGATGTCAGGTCTAATTTATTAATGGACCTGACATCTTTATAATCCTTAAGTTTTTTTCAAGCTTCATCTCTTATAGTAAGGTTTGATCGAAACTATGCCTATTCCATCATGGTCTCTTGAATCCCTGATCTCTACGCTCTTTACGGGAGAGAAACTTCCGGGGGAATCTAGTAATAATCCCCCCTGGCCCTCTGGTCTGGATGACGAATATCGCAGGATCACGGCTGCAAATTGCCTTGACGAAGATTATGGGCATCTGACACAAGCTGTAGATGCCCTGCTGCGATTTGCAGAATCGGGGGATGTACCGGAAGCCCGCATGCGGTGCGTGACTCTGCTGGGCTTAAAAAGACAGATCAAACCTTTGATTGAACAGCTACTGGAAGATTTGGAGCCAGAGCTTCGACTGTACGCCATTGAGTATCTGCTGGTACACGAGCCAGAACGTTTTCCAGAACTTGATGAGCGGTTTCACGATGAAAAAGACTGGCAAATCCAGGAAACTCTCGCGATCTTTCGCAGAGGAGAGCCAATCCCACTCTATTGCTACGACATGCCGATACAATAGCATACTGGTATGGCCTATTGCTAACCACTGCATCAGGCATTGATGCCTTTTCAGAGTCGACAGTACGAATGCTTCCGGGCGAGGTTTCGGCTGCTTATTTTTTCTTGTTTGCCGGGATTTCAAAATCGAGAGTGGATTCGCCCTGGGGTAGATCTTTCTTGATTTCCACCTCGGTAAACAGGGGCTTTCCATCCTGACTGGGCTCGCCGACGTCCGAGGCAGGAATGGGTATGCCATCAAAGCCTGTCAACGTAAAAATGTAGGGGCCTCCCACGACACCCTTGCTGGCATCGACCTGGAATTTTCCCTGTTCTATTGCAGCATACCCGCCTGGACCTTTATTGCCCGCCTGGGAATCAGGCCGAAACGAGACTTCGCCTTTCGGGACCGGCTTGCCATCATAGGTGACGGTTCCTTCCAGTTTGTAACGGGTGGGACCATCCTCCGTTTGACTTCCACAGCCTGTGAAAATCAGGCAGCACAGCATAAAGCAGGCAGCGAGAAGTTCCCGCTTCCCGTTCAAAAAAACATGAAACGCACTGTTTGATAACATAAAATCGTTCCTGGTTCGCAATGATATCTGGATGAAAACGGCAGTGAATCGAATAATCAGAATTCACCAACGACCTGTCCATCAGCGCGTTGCGCCAGGATATGATAGGTATTGAGGTCAATATTTTCACTGATAAAGCGAACCGAACCATCGGCGAGTGTGACGTGACAACCGCCTACATGAAAGCTGCCAAACAGACGTGAAAACTTGCCGATGGTATCCTGGGTGCCGGCGTGTCCCGTAATGGAATTGATCTGTAACAGGGCGGCAACCAGCGTATAAGGATTTCCGCTGGTATTCAGGGCGGTACCCGATGCCCAGCCGGCGTGGATGCCGTCACTCCGGCTCTGAGGGTTTAAACCATACTTTGATTCTGCCAGCAGAAACGTATTGGTCGTTCCATCAATGACGTCACGAATCTGAACTTTGGAATTGTGAAACAGCAGACCATTTCTATAAAAGACACGTTGTCCCGAAACATTCGAGCAGGAAATCTCAATGGTCGGGCCTCCTCCCTGGACGCCAAAGTAGTTTAAATTATTCACACCTGATCCGGAGTTAGGATCGGAGGGGCACTGGTATTTATTCAAGCTTTTCTTGAATTCATCATCATTTGCGGTGACCCCGGGCACATTAGACGAAATCGTAAATCTGCCTTCAAAGTTAAACTGGTTGTAACGAGGTCCTTCGTCGAGATAGGGTAGGATCATGACCGTCCAGGGAGCCAGCGGGCTTGCTGACGGAGTAGAGCACCAGTCAGTGGTATTCGGATTGAATGTAGCACTTAAGGAGATGGATCCAGAAGGAAATGTTTTGTGCGTGTCATGGTAATTGTGAAGCGCCAGCCCCAGTTGTTTCATGTTATTCTTACACGTACTGCGGCGTGCTGCTTCGCGAGCCTGCTGCACAGCCGGCAGTAACAACGCAATCAGAATCGCAATGATTGCAATTACGACCAGGAGTTCAATGAGTGTAAAACCGGAGCGTATATTTAATCTGGACGTGCGAGGCGGCATCATATCTCCCTGGGAACTATTCGATAGAATTGAAAAAACGAGTACAGCAAGATCTTATTAGAAATGAAATGAATCTCAGTACAGTCAAAATTATAAGCGGCAGGCAGGTGACTGCTCAATGCAGTTACAGGCAAAAGTTGGCTTTATCGGAGATGCGCGAATTTTTCCTGTTTATTACTTGTAATCGAATAAGACGCAGGAAACATCAATAGCCGGACCTGACACGAATCGTGACCTGCTCTGAACTTCACATCACTGACTGCTTATATGGAGATGCGTTACTGGCTCATATCAGTGGCTGTCAGCTTGATCGACTCTTTTAAAATCGACAGTGAGTAATTCGTTTCTTTCCTGAAAACGGATTCTCTTCACTATACCTGGTGTCTCACTCCGTATTAAATCGCATACTGCTTGACGATTTCTTCATTCACTTCGATGCCAAGCCCGGGTCGGGTGGGGACATTCACAAATCCGTCCTTTAACAGGAATGGTTCTTTGATGATTTCAGTTCGCCAGGGATTTTCGGACTGATCCAGTTCCAGCAGCGGGGTATCGGTGGGAAAGCCCCAGTGGGGATCGGGCATCAGCGACAGTGTCTGCACGGTGGCCGCGATGAGTATCGCACCGCCCCAGCAATGCGGGATACTCCGGATTCCCGACAGCGCCGCCAGTTCAGAGATAAACAGGGTTTCTCCGATCCCGCCACACAGACTGACGTCCGGCTGGATGATGTGCATGCATTGCCGGTCGATCAGTGCTTTGGCGCTGCCTCGCGAATCGACGGCTTCACCGGCCGCCAGCGGCAGTGGGAGCTTGCGTCTCAGTTCTTCGTAACCGGCATAGTGGGGAGATTGGGGCAGCGGTTCTTCGAAATACTCGAAATTCAAATCGTGTAATTTCTCCCCCATCTGCAGCGCCGATGACAGAGTATAGGCGGCATTCCCGTCCGCCATTAACTTGATATCGGGGCCCACCGCTTGACGAACCGCAGTAGCCACCGCCGCTTCGCGTAAGACCGGATATCGCCCGAGTCGCATTTTCAATGCTTTAAAACCCTGCTTTACCAGTTGTTCCGCCTCGCGAGGATACTGCGTTTCCGGTTGTTCATCTTCCAGGTAGTTCATCGCCGAAGCATACGCGGGAACGCGGTCGCGAAGCCTTCCGCCAAATAATTCTGCGACCGACAGGTTCAATGCCTGTCCGCGCACATCGTTGATTGCCATATCCAGAGCGGCCACTGCCAGCGCATTGCCGAAATTCGGCCCCCACATCATTCGCCACAACCGCCGCTGGTCCAGCGGACTTTGACCAATCAGCCGCGGTCCAATGTGATGATCGATCGTCCCACGGGCACCGTTGACCGGTGATGTCTCCCCCCAGCCGGTCAGCCCGGCGTCAGTCTCAATTTTGACTAACAGTGTCTTCCTGAATTGATCGAGGGGAACCGAGACCGAAACCCCAAACGGACGTTTCAGTTTATGTTGCAGGAGATAGGTTTTGACGCCGGTAATCTTCAGTTTCGGTGATTCGACCGGTTGTTCCGGATCAGCTGCCTGCACGACAGCAGACCCCCCGGCCAGACAACCGGCCGCCAGCAGCGCCCCCTTCTGCAGCAATTCCCGCCGATTCGTATGCAAAACGGACATCACACAACTCCTTATTGGCTGACTCTCAGATTTCCTGGTCCACAGTAATATCTAGAGCGCATCACATTTAACGATAGCGTCTGTCAATCTAATATACTCGATCCAAATGGACCTGGAGACGCTACATTAAAACTGGACACAGTCTAGCGACATCGACTGGCACCAGCAGGTATGCATCTGGAAGCGATCAGAGACAAGAGTGGAAGCAGGCATTCTAACAAAAGCGCTCCCCTGTAATCCAGCGCTACCTGTAATTCAGCCCTGGAAGATATTGGGAGGTCCACTGCCGACCCGTAACACAGCGAAATTGCTTGCTACTTGTGATCGCGGTGTCTAAACTGAATTGAGAAAATACTGATGTTGCGCCCTGCACCATCACCAGCCTGTTTTCCCCAGACATTAAAATCAAATACAGTAACCGCCCCCCTGCGTTCATTGTCGGTTGGCTTGCCAGAACATTCATCATGAAATGAAACCTGTACCATGCACCAGATATTCCGAAATCTTTGTCTTGTCCTGCTGCTGACTCCCTGCCTGTCTTCTGTCACTAATGTTGCAGAAGGCCAGTCTGCCGTGAAATCGAACCTGCGGGCGGGGGTTGCCAAAGTTGATATTACGCCGGCTGAAGTCAAGCAGTTGGAAGTCGTCGGCCACCGTCGCAAGGTCACCGGCGTACGAGATCCCCTGCGAGCGGGTGTGCTCGTTCTGGATGATGGTCAGACCAAAGTTGCCATTGTGACACTGGACCTGATTGGCGCGTATTCGGAAATCGTCACACCGGCTCGAGCACAGATCGAAAAAGAAACAGGTATCCCGGCCGCCAACATTATGGTAGCAGCCTCGCATAATCACTCCGGACCGGGCTTTGATGCTGATTCCCGTTGGGGGAAAGAACTGATCAATAAACTCGGCGCAGCAGCGAAACAGGCCGCCTCGAAAATGACGCCCGTCACCGTCGGCTATGGAGAAGACAAAATCGGGTTCAGCGTCAATCGACGGAAAGTCATCAATGGACGAGCCGTGGTGCGGCTGAATGAAGACGGACCCAATGATCCCCGCGTGAAAGTGCTGCGTTTCGACGACGGGAAATCACTGACGCCCGTAGCCGTCCTGATGCACGCGGTCTGTCACCCCTGTTTTTTCACCTGGGGCGACAAAGGCTCGCTGCCCTACCCTGACGGTTTTCCGAAGATGAGCGCGGACTTTCCAGGCGAAGCCCAGACGTTTGTGGAAATGTGTTATGGAAATCAGACCAGTTCACTGTTCCTGCAGGGTTGTGCGGGGGACATTCGTCCGAATCTGCCGGGTTATCCTTACCGCTGTGCTGATGAAGCCGACATCCAGTGGGCCGGACGGGATCTGGGCAGCGCCGTTGTGCGGACCCTCGCCCACAGCATGACGCGGGAACAACTTGCCACCCGGGCCGAATACTATCCGATCCGCGTCGCGAACTCAGTCATCTCGCTGCCCGGTAAAGCAGGTCGGATTGAAGCTGAACTGCAGGCCATGAAGATCGGTCCCTACCTGCTGCTGACGATGCCTGGCGAGCCCATGGTGGAATACGGGCTGAAACTGGAAAACGATATCGCCGATCGCGCCATTCCCATCATCGTGGGTTACGCTAACGGACACGTCGGTTACATTGCCACGACGGATTCCTACAGTGTCGGCGGATACGAGCCCAACACCTCCAAACTGCTGCCGGAAGCAGAACCCATCATTCTCACCGAATTGAGTCTGCTGGCAGACCGTGTTATCGGCGATGTCTTCGAATCGTTCTCCAAGCATCCCAAAGACATCAAAAAACGAGAACAGATCGAAAAAGCCCGGGCAGAAAATCAGTAAGGCTTGTCTGTCCCGGACTAACAATCGTCTCCTGCGATCTCAGCCCGACAATTTGTCCGCGTGGGTTGCTTTTGATCAATGTTGTCATTCTCAAAAAGTACCGCATGACTCTTCATTTCCTCATTATCATGATTATGATACCTGAGGTCGCATGTTGGATGATTGATTCAGGTCTTTATCTCTGTTATTGCGATGCTGATTTGGTATGATTGTTTCTCTAATCCAATTGACTATAGGATACTTTTTGAAATAATCAGACTTGAATCAATAAATGTGAGACGTTCCGGGCTGCGGACTTGATGGCACTAAGTCCTGAACAGGTAAAAAAACACGAGTGCAGCAGACTGGCTGCTCGCTTCAACAGGCGAACCACCAGCCGAGGCTGACCCCCTCAGTGAATCTTTAGTGCTTCCCTGCCATACATGTCACTAGAAATTACAGGGCCGAAGGATTTTGATGAACCAGAACCGTCAACAGAACAACAATCATCCGATTATTGTTGGTGTGGGCGCGTCCGCCGGAGGCCTGGATGCATTCGGAATGCTGCTGGAGTCACTTGGTGATACACCAGATCTGGCTTTGGTCTACATCCAGCATCGCGAGCCAAACAGCAGACTGGTGCTGCCGGATCTCCTCAAGAAATATACTTCACTGGAAGTATCCGAACTGAAAGCCCGTACGAAACTGGAAGCAGGCCGACTCTATCTTTGTCCCCCGCAGGGACTGCTGGAAATCACAAATGGTTTTGTAAGCCTGGCAGCTGAGAAGACAGACACACATACCTCTCACACCATCGACCACTTTTTTCATTCGCTTGCCGACGATCAGGGGGAGCGTGCCGTAGGAATCATTCTCTCAGGAGCGGGCAGTGATGGCACCCTGGGACTAAAAGCCATCAGCGACAGTGGTGGTCTGACGTTTGCACAAGATCCCAGTTCGGCCAGGTACGACAGTATGCCGCGAAGTGCTGCCACAACGGGAGTGGCGGATCATACGCTTCCCCCTGCTGCCATCGCACGGGAACTGCTGCAATATGGACAGCATCTGCAAAAAGTGAACACCTCGGAAACTCAATCACGCATTCAGGATCAGATTGCGGATGCCATTCCCGATATCACGGCGACCCTGCTGAAAAAGACCAGTCATAATTTCCAGCACTACAAAATCAGTACGCTGACGCGGCGAATTCAGCGGCGAATGCAAATCTTGAAATGCAGTCAGGCCAATGATTATGTCGCTTACCTGCAGGAGAATGAAGAGGAAGCACAGACCTTATTTCGTGAACTGCTGATTGGAGTGACCGAGTTTTTTCGCGATCCCCAGGCATTTGAACGACTGGCCCGTGAAGTACTGCCCCGACTGTTTGAAAATCGCGACACCGACGATTGTGTGCGGATCTGGGTCGCAGGCTGCGCCAATGGCTCAGAAGCTTACACGCTGGCGATCTTGTGCCGCGAAGTCATGGACCAGTTAAAATCACCGCCGCAACTGCAGATCTTTGCCACAGACATTGATGAGCGCGCACTCCAGTTGGGACGCGCGGGCATCTATCCGGTGGGCATCGAAGAGCAGATTTCCCCCGAGCGTCTGAAACGGTTTTTTATCAGGCGGGGAAAACGCTATGAAGTCACCAGCGAAATCCGTGAACTGGTTCTGTTTTCGGTACATAATCTGATCAGTGATCCCCCCTTTTCGCGTCTGGACCTGATTTCGTGCCGTAACCTCCTCATTTACCTGGGACCGCATCTGCAGAAAAAACTCATCCCCCTGTTTCACTATTCCCTGCGGCCTTCCGGATATCTGTTTTTAGGTCCCAGTGAAAACATCACCTCTCACGGCGAATTATTTCGCACTGTCGACAGCAAATCCCGTATTTCACAACGAAAAGCGACCGCCGTAGGCTCGGGCATGTCTCTGCCTGAAATTCAGAACCGGTTACAGTTAAAATCCAGCGAGCAACGGGAGCCCGATGCCAAAGTTGATCTGCGGAATCTCAGGCAGCGGATTCTTCTGGATGAATTTGCGCCAAAATCCTGTGTGATCGATGAATCAGGACAAATCCTCAACGCCGATGCCGACATGGAGAAATACCTGACACTGGGCGAAGGAGATTTTCAGAACAACATCGTGAAAATGGCAGCCCGGGGATTACGTGTTGGCTTGCGTTCCGCCCTCAATGAATCCATCAAATCCCGCCGCAAGGTACAGCAGGAACATCTGACGATCCGAAAAGGAGATCTGATTCAGCAGGTGATGATAACCGTTCAGCCTCTGCCAAGTCTGGGTGAAGACGAAGGCCTGTTTATGGTGGTTTTTCATGACGTGGGTCTGCCGGTCAAAAGAGAGTCCGGTGAAGCGTCTTCCCCTGGATCTGTCCCGAATGCAGACCTGATCATCGCTCAGCTGGAACACGAATTACAGAACACTCGCGATGAGCTGGAAAAGTCGCTGCAGGAAATGGATGTGGCTCATGAGGAGTTGAAGTCGACGAACGAAGAACTGCTGTCGATGAATGAGGAGCTGCAGTCGACCAATGAAGAGCTGGAAACATCCAAGGAAGAAATTACCGCCGTCAGTAATTCCGTGGCGCGGACGAACAGCGATCTGGAAAACCTGCTGCGGAGCACGCAGATTGCCACCGTTTTTCTGGATGATGAGTTACTCATCCGCAGCTTTACACCTGCGATCACCGAAATTTATGGGCTCATCCAGACAGATATCGGCAGGCCACTGGAACGGTTTGTGCCCCTCGTCGAAGAAATGCCTCCCCTGCCCCATCCGCGTCAGCTGCAGCAGGGCAAACCTGTAGAACACACAGTCATCTCTGATTCCGGGAAAATCTTTATCCGCCGGGTACTGCCTTACCAGTCCCACTCGGGGGAGAATGAAGGAATCGTCGTTACGTTCATTGATGTTTCAGAGCTGCATAACAGCCAGGAGTTATTCCAGATCCTCATCGAAGCCTCGTCCCAGATTGTCTGGATGACTGATGCAACAGGCATGGTCGTCGATGACTCCCCCAGCTGGCGGAGCTTCACCGGGCAGACCTTCGAGGAATGGAAAGGCAAAGGCTGGCTGAATGTCGTGCACGAAGAGGATCAGCAGGCAACCATCCAGATCTGGCAGCAGGCGGTTTCGAATGTCGAGACGTTTTCCGTGGAATATCGACTCTGGCATCGGCAGGGAGAATGGCGTTGGGTCCACGCGCGGGGTGTGCCCCAGAAGAACCGCGATGGTTCAATCTTACGCTGGGTCGGAATGAATACCGATATCCACGAGCAAAAAGAAGCTCAGCGTGTCATCCTGGAATCCAGCCGTCAATTGCAACTGGGTGTCGAAATTGCGAATCTGGGATTGGCCCGTGTGGATTATACCGATGACAGGATTACGCTGACCCCCGAAGCGGCTGCCATCTATGGTCTGGGGTACGGAGAAATCTCGATCACCCGGGAAGAAATGCTCGACTTGTACCATCCGGAAGATCGAGAGCCTGCAGCGAAGCAGATTCAGGCATGTATTGAGGCATGCGGGGATGGCCGCTGCGATCTGGAACATCGGCTGATTTTACCTTCAGGGGAAATCCGCTGGATCAGCACCCGCAAGCAAATCTATTTTGATCGCAGTGTCGAGCCGGCAGTTCCCGTCTATGCGACGCAGGTCGCCCAGGATATTACGGTCAGCAAGCGGGAAGAATTGAATCTGTCCTTCCTGTCGGATCTACAGGCCCAATTAATCCCGCTGTCGAGCGTGGACGATCTGATGGATGTGGCCACCAGGGAAACAGCCGATTATCTCGGATTATTCCGCTGCCTGATTGTGGAGTTCGATGAAACTGCCGAATTTGCAGATATCCTGTTTGAGCATCATGACAAACCACTGCAGTCAATTGTAGGAAAACATCGCGTTCGCGATTTTCATACAGAAAAGGAAATACAAAAGCTGTTGGACGGCCAGCAATTCTCCCTCTCAGACACGCAACATCCGGAGCAGGAAAATCAGATCGCCGAAATATTCCAGTCGATCGGAGTAGGCGCTTATTGTAATTCAATCTACATCACTCCCAGGGGAATCAAATTTGCTGTTTCCGCATTGAAGAGTGAAGCATACCAGTGGCGTCCCGACGAATTAAACCTGTTGCAGGAAATCACCAATCGGCTCTGCGTCCGGATTGAACGGGCTCGGGCTGAAGCGGAACTGGCCGACCGGGAAGCCCATCTGCGACGTGTGATTAATAACCAGTTGGGACTCGTCGGCGTGATTGACCGGGAGGGCATCTTGCTGGAGGTCGACGAAGATTCCTTGAAGATTGCCGGTTTGACACGCCAGGATGTCATCGGTAAACATTTCGCGGAATGTGCCTGGTGGACTTACGATGCAGCCGTCTCGCAGAAGATGCGTGAATCAATGGCAAAAGGTTTTGCCGGCGAGGTCGTCCGCTACGATGTGCCCCTGTTCGCTGCCGGACTGGGTGGACCGGAACGCAGACTGATGATCGATTTCATGATTGCCCCCGTGTTTAATCAACAGGGCGAGGTCGAGTACCTGATTCCTTCTGGCGTTGATATCAGTGAACGTGTCGCCGTGGAAAACCTGCATAAAGAAACAGCGGCACGCCTGGAATCGATGTTCAATTCCGCCGTGGATGGAATGATTACCATTGATGCAGCAGGAAAGATGGATTCCATTAATCCAGCAGCCCGGGAGCTGTTTGGATATAACCTGGAGGAACTGCGCGGGCAGAATGTCAGGATGTTGATGCCCGAGCCCTGGCATTCCGCACATGATTCGTATCTCAAGGCATACCTGGCCACAGGAGATGCAAAAATCATAGGAAGTAAGCGAGAAGTCCGCGGGCTGCGCAAAGATGGCAGCACGTTTGCCATGGAACTGGCAGTGAGTGAAGCAGCATTGCGCGGCGAAATCATGTTTGTGGGAACGGTGCGTGATATCTCTGAGCGCAAACAACGGGAACAGAACCTGGCGTTCATTGATCAACTGCAGCAGTTGCTCAGTGGTCCCTTGAAAGTGGAAGCGATCATGCAGCAGACCTGTGCCAGCATCGCTGATTTCCTGGGCTTATCACGGTGCCTGCTGATCGAACTGGATAAAAAAACGGAGATCGCAAAAGTGGTCTACGAATATCATGAATCGAGTTTATCCAGTATCTCAGGCAGACATACCATCGTCAATTTCCTGGAAAAGGAAGAACGGCAGGCGTTCCTGGCAGGCCAGCCTGTTCAAATCGAAGACACGCAGAATCCACACAGAAGACAAAAAACAGCAAAGAACTTTGCCACGCTGAAAATTGGATCATTGCTCTCGATCCCGTTTATCAGTGAGAAACGATTGAAATTTGCATTTACCGTCAGTAAACAGGAACCCTCTCACTGGCAGACCGGGGAAATGGAACTGCTGCAGGAACTCGCGCCACGCATTTTAGTCCGTCTCGAACGGGCGCGTGTGGAAGAAGCATTACGGGAAAGCGAATCCCGCTTCCGGGACCTGGCTGATAACATGTCGCAGTTCGCATGGATGGCGGACGAAAAAGGCTATATTACCTGGTACAATCAACGCTGGTTTGAGTACACGGGTACCACACTGGAAGAGATGCAGGGCTGGGGTTGGATGAAAGTGCAGCACCCCGACCATGTGGATCGAGTCGTCAAGCGTGTCCAATATTCCTGGGATACCGGTGAAACCTGGGAAGACACCTTCCCCCTTCGCTCCCGCCACGGGGAATACCGCTGGTTCCTCTCCCGTGCCGTCCCGATTCGCGATACCGACGGCAACATTCTGAGATGGTTTGGTACCAATACCGATATCACCAGCACCCGGGAACAGGAACAGCGCATCCGTGCCAATGAAGCGCGACTGCGTCTGGCAATGCAGGCAGCAGATCTGTCAATCTGGCAATGGGATATCGTGAACGATCAGTTTTTCTGGTCGCACGACAGACACGAATTCTCAAACAGAGAACCAGAGGATTCGGCAGGCGGATTGCAACAGTTCCTGGATCTGATCCACAGGACTGACCGGCAGAATGTGGAAAGCCACCTGCGCAGCTGTCTCTCAGACGGAAAACCGTTTCGCTCGGAATTTCGCATCAGGCGAGCCAACGATGATTATGCCTGGGTGCTTTCCACCGCCCATCTGACGACCGGCCCGGCAGATAATTCCACTCTCATGGTGGGAGTCAATCTCGATATTACCGAGCGGAAAAAATCGGAACTGGCGATAAAACTGAGTGAAGAACGATTAAGAAATGCAGCGGAATCTGCAGGCTTCGGCATGCTGCATATCGATCTGGTGGAAGAAACCACATCCTACTCACCGGAAATGAAGCGCATGCTGGCACTGCCGGAAGACGCTGATAAAGACATCCCCTTTGGAGGAGTTCCGGACTGGATTCATCCCAGAGACCGCGGTGCCTACCAGAGACATCTACGGGAATCGGCCGTCCTTCCGGAAGGTCAGAATCAAAGCCTGGATCATCGCATCATCCGTCCGGATGGAGAGACACGCTGGGTGCGTCTGCATGCCCGGCCTGTTTATACAGGCAAAGGTTCTCGTCGAAAACCGACTCAGTTGATTGGCACACTGCTCGATATCACCAGTCAGCGACAGTTCGAGCAGTCACTCAAAGAAGCGCGGGAGATGGCCGAGGCAGCCAATGAATCCAAGAGTGCATTCCTGGCGAATATGAGCCATGAAATCCGCACACCGATGACCGCCATCATGGGTTATATTGATCTGATCGATGAACTGATCGACCATAAAATTGCCAGCACCTATCTGAATACGGTGCGCCGCAATGGTGATTTCCTGCTGGATATCATTAATGACATCCTGGATTTATCAAAGATTGAGGCGGGCAAACTGGATATCAACCGGGAACGCTTTTCTCCGCATCTGCTGCTGGAAGATGTCTGCTCCATCATGGATGTCAGGGCGGCTGAAAGCCGTCTGGACCTGGACATCTTCTATGAAGGAACCATCCCTGCTGAAATCGAATCAGATCCGAAACGGCTGAAACAGATACTGATTAACCTCGTCGGAAATGCGATCAAATTTACGATGCAGGGCAGCGTCAAAATCTTCGTTTCCTGCAATAACCGGATTTTGCAGTTTGTCATTGTCGATACCGGAATCGGTATCACAAAACGTCAGCAGAAACGATTATTTCATCCTTTTTCGCAGGGAGACCATACTGTCAATCGTGAGTTTGGCGGTACAGGTCTGGGACTGGCCATCAGCCAGCGTCTGGCCAATATGCTTGGTGGAGAAATCTGCGTAGAAAGTGCGAAAGGCAAAGGCAGCAGATTCACGGTGACCATCGCCACGGGTGACATTTCAAAAGTCCAGATGATTCAACCCCAGGCAACTGCCGAATCCAATGAACCACCGCCCGAGGAAGAAGCAATCACTCTCGACTGTCATGTGCTGGTAGTCGATGACCGGCGTGAAATTCGATTTCTCAGTAAACGCTTTCTCACACTCGCGGGTGCCAGCGTTACCGAGGCCGTAGATGGAGAACAGGCACTGACAATCGTTACCGAAACCATGCAGCAAGGCGAACAGTTCGATCTGATCCTGCTTGATATGCAGATGCCAAAACTGGACGGATATGAAACCGCCAGGCAACTTCGCAACCAGGGTTTTACCGGTCCGATCATTGCACTGACCGCCGATGCCATGCAGGGAGATATGAGCCGCTGCATTGAATGTGGCTGCAACGACTATTTAAGTAAACCCATCGACAAAAACCTGCTGCTCCAGACGATTCAGCGCTACGTCGGTTCTGATGCGGGTCTCGCATAGTTACTCGCGATTCCCGCTTTCATATCACGATGACGCTGTTCGATCGGCCTGTCATCACTGGGTCTGTCATCACTGGGCCTGCCGTCACTGGCTGAAAGGAATTCGATCAGGCAAAGAGTTCCTGAACTGCTTCCCCTTTGGCATCCTTCGTGACATAAAACGGGCGACCTTCGATATCGAATCCGGTTTGGGGGCTGATCCCCATGGCAGTCATGATCGTGGCGTGCAGATTTTCAATGGAGACGGGATTTTCAATTGCCATCAGCGGTCGTTCTTCGGCTGTTTTGCCGTAGACAAAGCCGCGTTTCATGCCACCGCCGAACATCACCACACTCGTTCCCCCGGTGAAATGACGATGCAGACCGTAATGCTTCATCTCGGAAACTTCATCCACCTTCTCGCGCGCCTGGTCCTTCGCATTGGATCCCGGCTGTCCTTCCATCAACGCATCCCGACTGAATTCTGAGGCGATAATCACCAGCGTCCGGTCGAGTAATCCGCGTTCTTCAAGATCGAGAATCAACTGGGTTATCGGTGCATCGATTTCTTTATGCATCCGATCCACCGTGGTATGCCCCTCGGCGTGCGTATCCCAATGCAGAAAAGGTACGTACTCTGTCGTGACTTCCACAAACCGGGCTCCCGATTCCACCAGTCGCCGCGCCAGCAGACAACCGCGTCCGAACCGACCAGTGTCATATTTCTGACGTTTCGCTTCCGGCTCCAGAGTAATGTCAAACGCATCCCGTTCCTGGGAACTGAGCAGGCGGTAAGCCTTGTCCATCGATCGCAACATCGATTCCTGCTGATAGTCACTCATCAGTTCGCGCTGCGGGCTTTTGTCAATCAAACGACGATACAGCTTGTTACGGTTAACGAACCGCTGTCCCGTCATGCCCTGCGGCGGACGCACCGAGCGGGCAGCCTCTTCAGGATAAGGCAGATTCAGCGGTCCGAATTCGCTGCCGAAAAAACCGGCCGTGGTGAAAGCCTTGAGTTCTTCACTCTCACCCACCCCTTCCAGTCGTTGGCCGATATTGATGAAGGCCGGCATGACCGGGTTACGGGGACCTGCCACCCGTGCCATCCACGATCCCAGATGCGGGGTTGCCACGGTCTGGGGCGGGACGTAACCGGTATGCCAGTGGTATTGATGGCGGGAATGCAGGATACTGCCGAGATCGGGTTGGACGGCGGAACGAATCAGAGTTGCGCGATCCATTACTGAGGCAATTCCTTCCAGCCCTTCACAAATCTGTAAACCATCGACGGCTGTCGGGATCGCGGGAAAGGTGCTCAGCATGTCGGCGACTTTGAGCCCCTGCTTGAACGGCAGATAGCGTTTCGGATCGAAGGTGTCCGGTGCCGCCATCCCTCCTGCCATCCACAGCAGTATGCAGCTGTCGGCGCTCGCCTGCGGATGTTTCACGGAACCGGGTTCACTGGCATTCAGCAAACGCGGCGTTCCCGCCATTAAAGCGGCAGCACCGGCGGCACTTAACTGCCTGAGAAATTCACGTCGGACAATTTGTGCGGGGGCCTCGGGATCGATTTCAAATGTCATCACTTGTTCTCACAGAGTTTGAAAATTGTTCTCTGGTGAATTCATTCAACCATTATACCACAGATCAGCGTATCAGAAAAAACTCGGGCAACATGCAGACCGACCACAACAGATCTTCCACATCAGCGGGCTGCGGTGAGTCGCCCAGAAGCTGACTCACCAGATCAGATTCTTCTGGCGTCGGTGGTCGCGACAGGGCATACAGAAACAGGTACTCCGTCAGACGTTGCGGATCACCGTCCGAATGCTCGATCAGTCGTTTCGCTCCCTCGGTAAAAGCTTCCGCCAGGGAGGCTTCATTGGAAAGATCAATCGCTTCCAGGGTCGTTAACTGGCTGGGACGCATTGAGACAATCTGCTCGCGCATCGGGCGCCCGAGAGACTTCATTAAAGGCGTATTTTTCAGGAGCGACGCGCGGATCATTGGCTGTTTTCCCGTTGCGACTTCAGCAAGTCGTTCTCGGACCTGGTCATCAACGATCTCAGTCCACTTGTCTGCCGGTTTCACTATTGTCACGGGTTTCCAGTTTTCTGAAATGCGACCCAGACGCCCTTTTCGCTCAGCAGGTACATCAGGGTTCCATTCCCATGATTCATTCGAAGCAATCCAATACTGTTGACCATTCTCCAGTTCGATCCGGGCCTCAAACAAGAAACCCGCCGGATTCGGTTTTGTTCCCCCATTTTGTATAACGGCAGTAATCTCATTAATGCCTGGCTTTAAAAACTTGTGCAGCGACAATTTTCGTATCTGTGCCAGATTCTGCCCCCGGTCGACTTCCTGCCCATTAATATACAGAACATGGGAATTATCACAGGTCAGAACCGCCCCCCCCCATTTGACTCCAGCAGACAGATCAATCATTCTCCTGACGACAATCGTTTCGTCGGGAGGTGGCGTTTCTTTAGCCGAATCGCCCCAGATCCACCTGGCATGGAGTTCAAGTTCCGGTACCTCTGCCTGCTCCACTTTTGTGCGAAAGATCGGGGCATCAAACTTGTCAGGCGCGGCTCCCGTCATCTGCCAGACGCCATCCAGAAACTGCTCTGCTGTCAGGCGCCGGGCACGAGGTCCCCGGTACAGGTAGTCTGAGCTTTCCGCTCCTTCCACGACTTCCACTTGAGACTGATATGCTTCCGAAGTGGCGATCAGTTCCAGGATCTGCTTCAAATTGTATTTTTGATCCCTTAACGACACAGCCAGGTAGTCCAGCAGATCCTCGTCCCAGGGCCTGGTCTGCATCGCATCCAGCGGATGGACGATGCCCCGTCCCAGTAGACGATGCCAGAGCCGATTCACAATCGTACGCGTAAATCGCCCATTATCCGGATGAGTCATCAGATCTGCCAGTCGCTGCAGGCGGATCTCACGTGAGGCGCTGGCATCGATCTTACCGAGTTCCGGAAAGAGCCAGCTGGCCTGTGCCGTCTTGCCGATGGGTTTGTCGCAGCGATGAATCTCCAGGTCGCGTTCCGCATAGATCGCCGCCAGTCCGTACGACTCTTCCAGTGTCCAGCGGTCAATAAAACTGTCGTGGCACGAAGCACATTTCAGATTGATCCCCAGAAACGCCTGCCCCAGGCTCTGGGCGAATTGAATCTCAACGGTCTGTCCTGCAGACACATTGCCGCGCCACTTGATCCCGTCTATGAACCCGCGACTGTCTTTCGAAGGGGGCGCAATTAATTCCTGGGTCAGCTGATCGAATGGTTTGTTGTATAACAGCGATTCATACAACCAGCCGGAAACCTGTTTTCGCCCGCCGGTAATGAAGCCCGTCCCGCTGTAATCGTTTCTCAACAGATCGTTAAAGAACGACAGCCAGTGATCAGCGTAAGCCGTATCATCTGCGAGTAACTCCCGGATTTTCAGCGTCCGTTTGTCAACAGAGCAGTCTGCCAGAAAGGCTTTCAACTCTTCCGGAGTGGGAAGCAACCCCACCAGGTCGAGATGCACCCGCCGCAGAAAAGTCGCATCATCTATGGGAGCAGGACGCGGCAGTTCATGCTGCGACAGATATCGATCGATCAGCCGGTCAATCGGATGGTTGCGACAGTCTTCAGCCAGCGGAAGATCAGGGCGACGCGGTTTCAAAGGTGGTTCGTAAGCAACAATGCCAAATGAATAACCGGCTTCCCAGGGCAGGTCTGCGGAGATCCACTGTTTGAGTGTCGCTACTTCTTTGGCTGAAAGACGCGGCTTGTCTCGGGGGGGCATCTGCATTTCTGGATCGCGGGACTGGACCAATTCGAGCACATAAGAAGCCTCGGGCTTCTGGGGATCGACAAAGCCGGATTCCAGCCACAATTTGCGGGTATTCAGGGAAAAGGAACCTTTCGCCTCGCGACCGCCGTGACATCCGGCGCAGTGTTTCTTCAGAATCGGTACGACCTCGTGAGCGAAGTCAACCGGGCTGGCGAGAACGAATGAGGTGACGTCGATCAGCAGGACAATCACAACAGGTATTATATAGCGTGATATCATGGGCGAGTCTGTTGCAGGATCGGAAATAGATGTTCGGCAAGGCCTTCACTATATCACACCTCAACCGGCAATCGCAAATTGCTTTTCGAGGTTCTCAAATGCGTTTCAGGCAGGCTCCCACAAAATCCGGAAGCAGGTTCAGGCGACTGACTAACATAGCAGCCTCATTTCCTGTCCGCACACGGAATGGCTGCGATCCCCCCATCCACCAGTCAGCGCAGACAAAATTATCATTTTTTCTGCATTTCCTGTGAACTTATATTAACTATCGGGAGATGCCTGTTGTACACTGGCCCCTTTCTCTGTCACAGTTTTTTAACAATATTTACGATAACAGAACAGCAGCCTGAGTTTCTCACGGCTGACATTGATGACATATGGCAACTGAGTGGTATTGCAAGCGGTCCGACGAAGAACTGGGGCCTTATACATTTCGTGAACTGGTGGAAATGATCCGCGAGGAACAGCTCGCTCCGGAAACGCAGGTGCGTCCTCACTACCTGGATGACTGGCAGCGAGCGGACTCGGTCGTCGGCCTGTACTACATGGCGCGGCGTGATCCTGATACCATCCCTGTCTCTGCCGGGATCAATGCAGAACCGCCCGGCGATACAGCCGACCTGGAAGACCTGGATGCGTTTCTGTCTGATTCTGTTGAGCCAGGCACTGATTCCGAGCCACGTACGGACCAGCCAGGCTGGTTACGACGTCTCCTCTCCTTACGAAACAGTAAAATCCCGCCGGTTCCCATCCATTCCGAACAGGAAGCCGGCATGTCCGCTTCTGCAACTGACTCGGTGCTGGCCGAAAACCCGAATCTTCCCCCAGGTGAAACCGCAGAGGAACAGTCTGACGAAGCCGAGACGGGGGCCTACTCTGACGAAGTCTGGAGCACGACCGTCAAGGCTGCCGTGGATCGGGTTGATGAGCGGGCTCCCCAACAGGAAGAGCTACCGCCGCCCCGCCAGAACGTACTGAATATCCGCTTCTCTTTTCTGTCCGGCGCGCTGGTGAAACGAGCCCTGTTTGTGTTGGTACTGATTCTGTGTGTCAGTGCGGGAACTGTGGGAGTTGTCAACTGGCTGGGAGAGGGGCAATTCTATTTTCCCTTTGTGGGCCCTGTTTCACCACTTCTATTCCTCTTATATACAAGCGGTGCGCTGCTGACGATTGCCATCATCACACCTCTGCTGTTTTTGATCTCAGCATCTTACCTGCGACTGGGATATAAACTGCTGACCGCCGGTGTCATGACCACAGCGGCCGCCTGGTTCCTGCTCAACTGGAAAGAACAGCACAATCAGATCTTTCCCTCGCGGGAACCGACCGAAGCCAAACTGTTGTTTCCCCTGATCGGAGAATGTTCTGAATTCTCCTACTGGATGTACTTTGCGGATGTCGTCATTTTTGTTGCAGTATTGACCTATCTAACGGCCTGGTTTCTGGAGTCTCGTGCTGATGAAGTCTAAGCGGATCATTTCAGATTCTAATACGAAGCGTGCAGCAGTCTCTCCGGCGGGTTTTACGATTATTGAACTGGTCGTCGCGACTGCCGTCATTGGTCTGCTGATCGGACTGACGCTGCCGGCAATTCAGACGGCCCGCAATTCAGCGCGGCAGTTACAATGCTTAAACAATATGCGAAATGTCGGTATCGCCTTGCTGCAGAACACGGACACGGCCCAGCGGTTTCCGGCATGTGGCTATTTCGGGGATGGCACACCAGCCACCTTTGGTCAGTATCGCAGTTGGGTCGTCGATCTGCTTCCCTACCTCGACCAGGCCCAGATCTATAACAACTGGGACTTTGAGAAATCCTGCAAGGACCCGGTCAACATCCCCCTCGCCGGTCAGCATATTCCCATCATTACCTGTCCCGATGATCTCAGTGTCACACCGGGACAGGGAAATCTCTCGTATGTGCTCAATGGTGGCATCGGATTCACAGCCCAGATCGGCGGCGTCCATAACTGTCCCGTGGATGGTCGTGGCAGGCGTCTAGACCTGAACGGCAATGGAATCATCTGCCATTCCTCTACCGCTGATGAAGGTGTTCCCTCCGACCGGGACCTCTTTTTTTACATGGGTCTCTTTTATAACGAGACCTGGAAAGGAGAAACCCGCGCGGATCGCCACTACACGATGGCTGGAATTACCGACGGAGCCTCCAACACCCTGTTGATTTCTGAAAATCTCCGCACGGGATATGACCCGGAAAGCTGGACTGCGAACTGGTCGTCGCCCAGCCCGTTTCTCACCAGTTTTTATATCGGCGATCCCTGCCTGAACGGTCGATGTACGACAGGCAACGTGGACTACAACCTCGCTAATTCGGGAACCTCTGCGATCAATGCCGGCATCAAACAAGCCGAAGGTAGAGCCCCCTTCCCCAGTTCACTGCATGCGGGGGGCGTCAACGTCGGTTATTGCGACGGACATTTTGCCTTCCTGTCAGAAAAGATTGACGGCAAAGTCTACGCGGCGCTCGCCAGCCCCCAGGGCCAGGCACTGGCGGGAACCCTGCTGGAACAATAACCATTTGAAAACCATTTGAAATAGTGACTTTTCTATGAATTTCTCTTCGTTTCCATCTGTCCGGTTTGAAGTCAACTACCGTACGCTCTGCTGCTGTTTCTACCCGATCCTGCTGCTGATCCTGACTGCTACCCCCACAGCGGCAGCCGACACAATAGACGAACAGTTTCAAAAACTGGACACCAATGCGGATGCAAGTCTGACGTTAGCAGAGTTCATGGAAGCCAAATCATTCAGCAAGCCGGAGTTGGCCCGACAGGCATTCACAGTAAGTGATTTTGACAGAAACGGGAAACTCACGCTGGCAGAATTCCAGACAGTCAACGGGATAACCACCCCAGCAAACCGGGGTGCCGTCCCTGACCCGGTTGCCCTGTTCGCTGAAGCTGCAAAACGCAAATGGACCGTCATTCAGAAAGCCGCGGATGCCAGCCAGGACGGACAGCTCTCACAGGCAGAATGGCCGACAGTCGAACTCAAACAACAGCTTCCTCCGCTGGCCGATCTCAAATTCGCAGTCTGGGATCAGGATCAGAACGGACAGGTCACCACCGAAGAGGCAGAACTCCTGCTCGACATTGCCTACGGTATGAAACACAGTGATGGCTCGCTCCTGCGGGCAGACAATGGCTGGGTCGTCTATCGTTCCTATCTGACCCGTACGGATAAAAACAACGATAACCAACTTTCAAAAGCAGAATACCTGCCTTCCATCCGCTGGCCCGAAGAAAAAGTACTCGCCCTGTTTGAGGAGCTGGATGTTGATCAGAACGATTCGCTGAGTGTTTCCGAACTGACAAAATCGACGACATCCTATATTGATGAAGTGACATTTTTTCTCAGGAGTGACAAAGACTTTGATGGCTTCCTCAGCAGAGAAGAACTGTTAAAGATCGGTTTAAACAGCGCCTCCGAAGCACGCTTGAATCATGCGTTCCCTGCGTTTGATCAAGATGGGGACGGCAAATTTTCGTTGAGTGAATTTCGACTGGCGCCGGTAGGCTGCTTTTATGTCACGCTGCGAATGTATAACCAGAAAGATCAGGACCACGACGCACGCCTTTCCTGGCAGGAATTTTATACGGAACCCGCCCCCCAGTTAATCGGACTGGTCTGGGAGCTGTTTACACGTTTTGACCGTGACAAGAGTGGCCAGCTGGAGTTGAATGAATACGAATTTCAGATCGACATGTCGCAGATCAAACCCGAACACGCTTTCACGGCGTATGATAAAAATAATGATGGTCAACTGACCTGGGAAGAGCATCTGCCACAGGTTGCCAGCGTGAAACCTCAGCTGGCTAAACGAAACTTCCAGGTTGTGGATTTTGATGGAAACGGGACACTCTCACTGCAGGAATATCAGACGTTGCCCGACCTGTTCGCCCCCCGGGATCGCGGAACGATACCTGACCCGTTCGCGGACCTGGCGCAAGCTGCGCACCGGGCATGGGAAAACATCCAACAGGCCGCCGATACGAACGCCGATGGTCAGATTACAAAAAACGAGTGGCCTGACTCTGCGCTACAGAAGCAGATTCCCTCTCTGGCAAAACTCGATTTTTCCAGCTGGGATGCCAACCGGGATGGTTTCGTCTCTTCTGCTGAAGCCAGCCTGCTGATCGATATTGCCTACGGCATGAAACACGTTGATGGTTTTCCCCTGCGAGCCTCCAATGGGAAGGTGCTCTATCGTTTTTATATCGAACGGACCGACAAAGATGGAGATCATCGACTCTCGCAGGCGGAATACCTGCCTTCCATCAGACTGCCTGCCGAACAGGTTCTGAAAAACTTTCAACAGATGGATGCCGACCAGGATGGGTTTTTGACCTACCGGGAAATGTCCACCGCTTCCTCAACGAATATTGACGAATTCAATTTATTTCTGAGTCGAGACCGTAACCTGGATGGTTTCCTGGATGCGGAAGAACTGGGAAAAATCAATTCCAATGACTCCACAAAAGGACGGCTGCCCCAGGGAATGGCAGAATTTGACGACAACAGCGATGGCAAGTTATCGCTGCGGGAATTCCGACTGGCCCCGATCGGCTCAAGCTATATCACTCTGCGGGTCTTTGACCGCGAAGAGCAGGAGCATGATGCGAGTCTTACCTGGCAGGAATTTTATGCCGAACCCTCACCCCAGCTGATCGGTATCGCCTGGGAAATGTTTCAGCGATATGACCGCAATCAGAATGGCCTGCTGGAGCCGGATGAATTTGAATTTCAGACCGATTTTTCGAAAATGAAACCCACAGCAGCCTTTGCTATGAATGACCTGGATCGGGACGGATCACTGACGGAAAAAGAATACCTCGCCAAAGTGGCTCCTGCCTCCACCGCAGCCGCGCGGCGCGACTTCCACCTTGTTGATTTTGATCAGAACGGCAAACTCTCGAAGCAAGAATATCGCGCCCTCCCCGATTTATTACCGATCGAGCAGAGAGGGCCTGTCCCCGATCCTGTCGCGGACCTGGCTGCAACAGCACAGCGGACCTGGCAGCAGATCTTCAAAACCGCCGATTCCAATTCCGACGGCCAGCTCACCTACTGGGAATGGCCCGACGATGAACTCGAACAAAAACTTCCTCCCCTGTCAAAAGTGGCATTCCGAGTATGGGATGCCGATCAGAACGGCAAAGTGAATCGCAAAGAAGCAGACAGACTGATCGAGATTGCTTATGGAATGCGGCACATCACCGGGGCACCGCTGCGGAGTTCGAATGGTCGCGTGATGTATCATTCCTATATTTCACATGCAGACAAGGATGGAGACCACCAGCTGTCAGTCAATGAATTCCTGCGTTCGATCCATAAGCCTCCACAGGAAGTCTTTACCATTTTTCGCGAACTGGATACGGACCAAAGCCAGAACCTGAGCTATCGGGAACTGGCAAAGTCACCGCTGTCTAATATTGATGAGCTGAAATTCTTTCAACGTAGCGATACCAGCCTGGATGGTCGCTTGAGTAAGGAAGAACTGGCAAAGGTCAACTCAAACGATTCCACAAAGGAACGAGTTCCCCAGGGGATGGCTGCCTTTGACAGCGACGGAGACGGCTATTTCTCACTGCAGGAATTCCGTCTGTCCCCCATGGGCTGTAACTATGTCACCATGCGCGTGTATGGCAGGCAGGATGAAGACCATGATGGTCAGATTTCCTGGGAAGAGTTTTACCTGGAAGAATCCCCTCCGCTCATCGGCCTGGCCTGGGAACTGTTTCAGAGATTTGATCGAAACCAAAATGGCTGGCTGGAATTCGAGGAAATTGAATTTCGCTACGACGCGACCAGAATCCCTGCAGATAAATACTTCACAGTCATCGACCTCGACCAGAATAAAGCGATCAGCTTCTCTGAAATCTTTTCCGAAGAAAAACCCGAGGAAAGCAATGTCGTCAAATCCCGCGACTACGAAATTCGTTATACGCAGGCAGACAGGCATTTTCAGCAAAGCGATCGGAATCAGGACCAGCTGCTGGACCGGGAAGAATACCAGCTGTTTCATCAGGCAGAACAGCAGGCGGCTGAACAACTACGTCGAGATAAAGGCCTGGCGCCGGCTGACAATATTACCTGGTTGTTCCCGCTGATCGTCTCTTTGAATGGAGTCCTGCTGCTGGGAGTGATCTCCTTCGTCGTCCGTCGTAAATTCAGCAGGTAAGCTGCGACATTCTGACTTTGTCTCTCACAGCGGTCCTGGAATAGCGTTCCTAAGTACAAGGAAGACCACCTCTTCCTGTCGGTCATTTTGTCCTAAATCCAGGTCGTTCAAAGGAAAGATCCCGCGCTTTCCTGGTCGCTGCCTGATCGCTGAGAAACCAGAAAGATCGCTCAGCGACCTCCCCCCTGGTTGCTTTCGAGACAGTCATACTGCGCCGGGCCTCTGCTGTTTTTCACGCCGGGCAGTGGGCTCCAGAACCTTGCCTATGTACAGCGAATTTCCGATCCCCATTTCCAGCCGGAACTGGACATTTTTCGCAGTGAATCTCCCATGAATTGGCACAACAAATGCGAAACTGCGAGGTCTCTCCATTCAGGATTACGATCTCTATTTACCCTCAATTAGATCCAGGACGACCCCATGCAGAACCTGCAAGAAGCGACACTGTCGAATGACTTTATCAGCCGTCGAATCGAAAGCTCCATTCATCAGTCAGGATACCCTCAGTTGAAGAACATAAGCTGCGAATCCAACGGTTCCACGCTGATTCTCAGAGGGGAGTTGCCTTCTTATTACCAGATGCAACTGGCATTGAGAGTTGCTGTCAAAGAGCCCTGGATCGACCAGGTGGACAACCACATCCGCATCGTCCCAGATTGCCCCGACATGAATCTGGTTTACTAACTGGTATAGCGGGAGACCATCTCCAGCAGTTCGCTGGAGTCGATTGGCTTGCTCAGGTAGTCATCGCAGCCCAGTTCCAGACAGCGGTTCATATCACCCTGCATCGCATCAGCGGTCAGTGCGATAATCGCCCGGCGAAATCCGATTTCGCGCAGGCGGGCCGCCGTCTGATATCCGTCCATCCGCGGCATTTGCATGTCGAGCAAGATTAAATCGACAGGGGAGCCGCTCTGGATCTGGTTCTCAATCAGTTCCACTGCCTGGATGCCGTCTTCTGCGAATTCGGTTTCGACTCCTGCCCGTTGCAGCAGGAGATTCGTCAGATGGCGGACATCCCGTTGATCATCGACAATCAGCACACGACATTGCAGCTGATACTCCTGCATGCTGGTTTCGGTTTTCATCGGTACTGCTTCCAGAACGGGATTTGTCATTTTGACATTTTCTCTGACTGGTAGCTTAATGGAGCAGCTGAATGTACTGCCTGCTCCCGGCTTGCTGAAAACAGAGATGTTTCCATTCAACATATGCGCCAGCCGTTGACTGATGGCCAGCCCCAGTCCTGTCCCGCCGTAATTGCGGGTAACGGAGACATCTCCCTGCGAAAACGTCTGAAATAATCGAGACTGCTGCTTTGGGGTGATTCCGATTCCGGTATCAATGACATCAAATTTCAAAGTGGCTTCTGTTTTCTCCCTGAGATAATTAATCACGACTCGCACGCTGCCCGTCTCCGTGAATTTGATCGCATTACTGATCAGATTCAAGAGGATCTGGCGTAAGCGTTTGGGATCCGTTTCAATCCATTCCGGTAGTTCGCTGATAAATTCAATCCCAAATTCCAGGTTCTTTTCTTCGGCACGCACACGCATCATGGATCGTAAATCCGCAAGCATCTCGTTCAGCGAAAATGATTCCTGGTTGATCTCCAGCTTACCCGCTTCAATTTTTGATAAGTCCAGAATGTCATTTATGATGTCCAGCAGGAAATTGCCATTGCGTTTGATATTCTGGAGATACTCAGCCTTCTCCTGCTGCTGTTCCATTCCAATCAACAGATCGGTATACCCCAGAACTGCTGTCATCGGCGTACGAATTTCATGGCTCATATTCGCTAAAAACGCGCTCTTGGCAATATTGGCCTGCTGTGCCTGTTTCTCGCTTTTTCGAAGTGCTTCTTCCCCTTCCCGTTCCTGGGTAAAATCCCAGTTCAGTCCGAAAATCTGGGTCACATTGCCCTGCTGATCACGTACGATTTCGCCAACGCCGGCTAACCAGCGGATTTCTCCATCCGCACGCACGACACGAAAGATCTGATCGTATTCGTTCTCCCCCTGAATCGCCTTTTCCCATGCTTTGGCCAGGCCGGGAAGATCTTCCTGGTGAACACAGGAAAAGAATGTCTCGGGTGAAGCTGGCGTTGTATTCGGAATTCCCAGCAGTTCATATAATTCATTGGACCAGAAACTGGCGTGAGGCTGCCACTCCCAGGCTGCCATCCCCCCGGCTTTCAATGCCATGAACAGTCGTTTTTCATTTGCTTCGACTTCCTGCTGAAGCTGTTTCTGTCGGGAGATATCCAGGTTCATGCCCACCCAGCGCAACACAGCCCCTTCCGAATTGAGCTGGGGCACCGCACGTACCGACGTCCAGCACCATTCCCCTTCTCGGTTTCGCAGGCGGTACTCACAATCAAGCGGGGTTACAGATTCAAATGCTTTCTGCCAGTTCCGCAGTGTCTGCTCACGATCATCGGGATGGATCGCATCCATCCAGCCTTTGTCTTTCCACTCTTCATATGTCTGGCCGGTAAATTCGCGCCAGGTGGGAGAATCTTCTACGGTCCGTGCATCGGGAGTCATCGTCCAGACCATGTGCGCGGAAGCTTCCACCAGCGCCTTGGCGCGACCTTCACTGTCCCGGAGCGCCGCTTCCTGCTCTTTGCGTAAGCTGATGTCTCTCAAACAGAGAGTGAAAAACGGCAGACCATCGTCCAGATGAGTGACACTGATTGCCAGTTCTACAGGAAAGTGACTGCCATCCTTGTGCATTACCGGCAATTCAATGTGCCGTCCGATTAAATCAGATTCACCGGTTTCCAGAAACTTTTCCAGTGCGTTGTGGTAAAGCTGATGGTATTCCTCCAGAAGGATCAGATTATAAAGTGACTTCCCGATGACCTCCTGCCCGATGTATCCAAAAGTCTGTTCTGCTGCCGGGTTGAAATCGATGATTTTCCCGGCGGCATCGGTGGTAATGATGCAATCGATGGCTGACGACAGGATGGCATTTTTCCGGGCGACTTCTTCGTACAACTGATCCTGGATCCGGCAGCGAATGAGAAAGGAACCGATCTCATGCCCGATGGACGAGAACATGTTCGCCAGCAGAGGATCCCGCGTCAATTCTTCCCTGGTATAAAACTCCATGATCCCCTGGCATTGCCTGTCGGAAATAATGGGGATCGCAATTCCACTGACCAGCCCACTCTTTCTGGCTGCTTCAGCGCGATTATACCAGACGAGCGATTGAACATCCTCGCACCACTCGATCTGCCTGGTCTCCCAGGTTCTTCCCGGCAGACCTTCACCACGGGCAAACTGAATGGAGGCATTACTCTTCAGAAATTTACGGTTCTTAGCGACATTGGTTGCCACACTGGTTTCCAGAACAAGTCGCTCATGTGTTTTGTCGGGGAGCCAGAGCAGACCCACACTGGCCTGTAGACATTTGCGAATGGTCTGCAGAATTGTCTGATCAATTTCTTTTAATGAGTTCGCTTCGGCCAGGACTTGAGTAATCGCGTGTTCGGTCTCCAGGCGAATCTCTGCCAGTTTGAATTCCGTGACATCCATGAAAGTCAGAATCATGCCGTCAAATGCACCATCCCTTTCATAAGGCAGAATGCGTCGCAACAGCCAGGTCCCGTTTTTCAGCTGCATCTCATCTTCGAACTGACCGTTTTGTCTCCTGGTGTTTTCAAGCGAGGGGATCCTCGGCATTCGTTTGACGTTATGAGTGATATCCGAAAGCGGACGGCCCACATCAGTCGCATTCAGATTGTAGATCTCTTTCGCAGAGGATGTGAAACTTTTGATCTGCATCTGCCGATCCAGATAGATCGTTGCAATTTTCGTCCCGTTCAACAGGTTTTCCAGATCAGACTGGGCGCGGGTCAGCGCTTCCATACTTGACTGAATTTCCTCTTTGGACGTTTCCAGTTCTTCATTGGCCGACTGCAGTTCCTCATTGATGGATAACAGTTCTTCATTTGAGGATTTCAACTCTTCATTGGAACCTTCCAGTTCCTGTACGCTGTTTTCCAGTTCCGTGCGAGCCCGCTCCAGTTCTGATTCCAGTTGTTCAATGACAGTGTCGGTTTCTGTCGTATCGGCGTTCGACCTTTCTGAAACCGCAGCATGATGCACGATCGGTCCCTGATCTTCAAAAATCACCAGGAACAATTCGGCATCCTGACTGATTTCGGGCAGCGGCTGAACCACCATTCGTGCGCGGCGCAGGTAGTCACCTGTCTTATAGGACAGATCCTCGGCTTCCACCTTCTCTTTCGTCTTACAGGCTTCGGTTAATGCAGTCCGTAAGCCGTTCCGCAGACCGGTGCGCGTCATTTTAATGAGATTATTATGAAAACTCCCTTCTGGAAATTCCAGGAACCGCTCAATCCCGGCTGACGTAATCAGAATATGTGCTTCCTCGCTGACAACAGCATAACGGGGAGCATACTCTGTCAGCAGGATGCGTTCGGCAATCCCGGGAATATCTGCCGTCTGCATTTCCGGACTCTCTATACCAGCCAGTTGATTTCGTGATCGATTCGAAGGGTAACGCAATGCAGAGGTTTGAATGGGAACTGATTTACGCTGGGAAATACAATGTTTCTTATCCAGGGGACGAAACATTTCCGTGTGCATCATCATATTTTCAGAAGGCCCCAGCAGCAGAAAGCCGTTCTGCTTCAAGGCAAAGTGAAGTACGGGCACAATGCGCTGCTGCAATGGCGCATCCAGATAAATCAGCAGGTTGCGGCACGAAATCAGATCCTGTTGAGAGAAAGGCGGATCGCTGATGAGATTATGGGTCGAGAAAACACACAGCTCCCGAATCTCTTTGCTCACACGGTACTGCTTCCCTTTTTTGACGAAAAAACGTTTTAGCCTCTCCTGCGAAACATGCTCTTCAAGGGAAGGAGGATAGACGGCTTCCCGCGCGATCGCCAGCGCCCGCTCATCAATGTCGGTCGCAAAAACATGCATTTCCACTTCAAGTCCAGCCTGTTCCCGGGCTTCATACAGCAACATCGCCAGTGAATAAGCTTCTTCTCCACTGGCACAAGCGGGAACCCAGATTCGTATCGGTTGATCCCGCGCCCGGTCCTCAAACAGTCTGGGAAGATATTGCTCTGCCAGGATCGCGAAGGTCTCCGGATCGCGAAAAAAGGCTGTCACGCTGATCAACAGTTCGCGAAACAGACACTGTGTTTCTTCCAGATTGGTTGCAAGCTGCGACAGGTATTCCTGCACATCGCTCAGCCGCAATACCTGCATGCGGCGCATTATCCGGCGAATTAACGTCCCCGTTTTGTAATGTCGGAAATCGTGGCCGGTCACTTCCAGCAATTTATCGCAGATGCGCGGCAGATGGTTTTCAACCTCGATCAATAAGTCCCGCTCATCGTCCTTCTGCTCACTGGTCTGTTTCAGAAACAACAGGTAAGCATCCAGTTCTGCAGGCATCTGCTCTGGCTGCAGGGTATAGTCGACGTGATCGGTTCGAATCGCATTCTCAGGCATGTTGTCATACTCAGACGATTCCGGATCCTGGACCATCGTCATTCCGCCGGCTTCCCGGATCGCATTCAAACCGTGGCTGCCATCACTGCCCATTCCCGACAATACAATACCGACTGCATTCGGGCCGACAATCTCAGCCAGGGAACGAAAGGAGGGATTGATCACCGGGGTTCCCTGCCCTTCCTGCGTCACTGCACTTGCGGAAAAATGAGGATCGTCGTCAAACCGGACGCTGCAGTGCGGGGGAACAATATAAACGTGATTCTTTTTGAGCCGCGTATTCTGATCGATGCCTGAGACAGGCAACGGACAGACTTGTTCCATCGTTTTCAGTAAAACCTCTGCGCCTTCCGGCAGCATGTGCTGAATGATAATGATCGCATAGCCCGGTTTGGCTTTGATCGTCGAAAAGAAATTCTTAACAGCATCCAGTCCTCCAGCAGAAGCGCCGATTCCTACAACGATTAACGCCGAAGAGTTCTGAATGTGTTTTTTGTCCGCAGATTTTGGCATACATGGCCCGCCTCAATTAGCAGTGACTTCACACATGATTCAGCTATCCATAAAACGAAATTTTTACCTGTGAGCAGGTAACCTGAAGATCCTGCAGGAATTTTGAATCTGTCATCGAGGAAGGCCGCAAGAGAAATGCCAGATATGCTCTGTAGAACTTCATCTCGTCCTACTCTACATTCGTATTGCGAAATATACAAGGAATTCTCTGCTCACCAAGACAGAATGAAGAGCCGATTTTCTCCGCTCAATCATAAAATGCATCCCGTTGAAATGGCACAACAACAACCCGCAGTTTCAACGGCAAAGGGTAGTTTCTTCATGAAAACAGGCAACATTATTGATGTATGAATCCGCTCAGAATGAATTCAGCTCGTCCTGCCATCAATCAGACATTCCAACAACTCTGACACTCTGACGCACTCCGTTGATGGTATCCCGTCAGAACAAACTCAACCGCTGCTGAGTCATTCTGTTTTTTCACCCTCTGAGTGATCAGCAGATCCGCATCTTCCCTGATCAAGTTCGACTTGACCCCGCCGCGCCGCCAGCGAATATGCGTCTAACAAAGTCGCGCGCGATCCAGTATTTTTTCAGTTGAACAATGGGAACCACTACAGAGACCGGCACTATGAAACGCCCTCATTTCCCATCGTTTTTCTGAAAGCCTGCTCAAACGAGTTCTGTGGATCGCCACACATCGCCTCACTCTCGCCCGGCTCTCACCCGGGTTCGGACCAGCACCAGCACACATCAACACGCATCGCCACACGATTCTGTTCCTCCCCCCTTGACGCCCCCACGCCCCTCTCCACAATATGCACTATGAAATGGATCGCAGAAATAAAACAGGAATTCTTTTCCTTCGATTATCATCAATCACTCCGGGTACCATCGGTCGGCTGGCGCGACAGTGCCAGCCTAACCAGACCACAAAATATCGGGCAGGTCCGGATGACATTTAAGCCAGGCACAGCGAGCAGAAGGTCTCGGTGAATGCCAGCAATGATTCATAAATTTCGAATGCAGAACGCCCCCTGAAAGACGGGAGTAATTACATCCCCAGAGCTACATCAACGGCTCCCGCATCCTATCAGATTCCACCAGTCCACACCCAAATGAACAGCCACAACAAACATGAACATAAAGTCATGCCCAAACTGCGTTCCCGCACCGATTCCTGCATCATTAATGCAAACATCCAGATATTTTGATTTATTTGAATTTTGACCCGGTAAATGAATTCGTTTCTATACGTCTACTAAGTGGTGGGCTAAACCCATCAACACATGAACATTAGAGCAAGGTTATTTTGATCGTCGTTTGGATTGCCTCGGCAATTTTTCGCACAGCAGACCGGAATCTGCTGCTGATAACAGTTTGAATGGAGCCGTCCCCCGGCAACGTGTGTGGTCACACCGTGATCCCTCTCAATTGATTTCATCCATTCATTTTTATCCTGATTCATTTTGTTAATTAGAAAGTGTGAAAATCATGACATCCAGATCGCGCTCACTGCGTCAGCGGGGATTCACCCTGATCGAACTGCTCGTCGTTATCGCCATCATCGCCATCCTGATTGCGCTCCTGCTCCCGGCTGTGCAACAGGCGCGTGAAGCCGCCCGTCGCAGCAGTTGCAAAAACAACCTCAAGCAGATCGGCCTGGCCGTTCACAATTACAATTCCACGTTCGGCATGCTGCCCCCCGTCTACGTCATCGATCCCAATGTCGGCGATGACGAAGGCCACTGGACCTGGTCCGCCTTCATCGCGCCTTACGTCGAACTGGGTACGGTCTACAACAGTTTCGATGTGGGAAACACGCCCGCCAGCTATGCCTTCGGTCGTAACATTCAAGCCATGCAGCAGACCTACGCCGTGTTCCGCTGCCCCTCCGATACCGGTCCCGCCAAACACACCGACGCCGGTTACACGATCGACTACTTCGATTCCTCGGGAGGCCGAACTTCCAACGTGGGTGTCGCCCTCACCAACTATGTCGCATCCAATAACAATGCCTATCATCGCGCCAACAAGGCCAGCAACTACAAGGATGGAACGACCGGCGGCACCGGCGCTTTCTGGGGCAACAGCAACTGCCGCATCCGCGATATCACCGACGGACTGAGCAATACCATTCTCATGGGCGAGCGGGCCTACCAGATTCCCGGCAATAAAATGATTGCCGGCATGCTGTTCGCCGTCAGGGACAACCTCGGACAGGGCCCCACCTGCGCCAACTGCACCGGCAACACCGCAGCAAACCAGGGACTGCTGAGCGTCTCGGGCACGACTCATTTCGGAATCAACCCGACTTCGACGGCAGACCAGGCCAACGGCGGCTACAGCAGTCTGCATACCGGCGGTGCCCACTTCTTAATGGGTGACGGTCGCGTGCAGTTCATCAGCGAAAACATCGACAACAGCATCGCCTCTGGCGGCGTGGTCGACAGTACCTTCGAACGCCTCGCCTCCATCCAGGACGGTGACGTCATCGGCGAGTATTAAAGTACGCCAGCATCTCCCCGCGATTCACCTCACACCGAATCGCGGCGGAGATTGATTCACTCTCGCATGCAGCCGCAGCAGATCCCCGCTCTGTTTGCCCTGTCCTGTATTACCTGTCACACATATCACTGTCACACATCCATTGAAGAAAGCAGATTGATGAAACCCGTTGCCCTTTTAAATATGACTCTCCTCAGCCTCTCATTCGTATTCCTGTCAGGTTGTGGCGGAGGCAGTGATACCCCCCCGCTGGGCACGGTCTCCGGAGTCGTGACGCTGGATGAGAAACCACTGGCGGACGCGGAAGTCACCTTCCAGCCGGAAAAGGGCCGCCCGTCGCTGGGAAAAACCGACAGCGAGGGAAACTACACGCTGGCCTACACCGTCAATGAAAACGGCGCCCTGATCGGCCCGCACCAGGTCATCATCACCACCGCCGTCGAAGCCTTCTCCGACGAAACCGGCGGCGGCAACGACCGCGAAGCCCGCCCCGAAATCCTGCCCGCGAAATACAACGCCCAGACCACCCTCACCGCAGAAGTCAAACCCGGTTCCAATACGATTGATTTCCTGCTTAAGTCGAAAGAGTGAGACGGGCACCTTCGCATTACCGATTGTGCGGTAAGTGTTAAACTAACAAACGCCTGAATCCTTCTACCAGGAGGACTCAGGCGTTTTTTGTTTCGCAGTGTCTGGTGAGAGGCCCGACCAGCGACAACTGGATTCGAGCACTCATCCTCAGGTTATGATAGACAATACGGTAACCCGGCACGTATATACATACGTAACCCTCCCGGTATCGCGTATCGGGTCCCTTAACTCCCCAATAATGCCGCAAATAGAGCTTTGTTTTAATCAACAAGTTCTGTAAAGTGGGAACGCTGTCCTCATTTGTTCAGATTACTATCAGGCTGATACACCACTCATGGCAATGACCCTGGAACAATTTGCATCCCAGCTTGAGGATAGCGGAGTCATCTCAGCTGCGGATATCGCTGCATTTCAGAATTCTCTATCTCCACCTGCGGAGTCTGCCGAAGATCTGGGTAAGCTGCTGGTGAAGCATAAAAAAGTCACCAAACTTCAAGCCCAGCTGGTTTATCAGGGCAAAGGAGACCGGCTGCTGCTGGGCAACTATCTCATTCTGGATAAAATCGGTGCGGGCGGAATGGGCGATGTTTATCTGGCCGAACACCGCCGGATGGAAAGGCGGGTGGCTCTCAAAACTCTGCCCGCTGCGATGACCAGAGACACACAGTCTATCCTGCGATTTCAGCGAGAGGTCAAAGCAGCCGCCAAGCTGACCCACCCAAATATCGTGACAGCCTACGATGCCGATGAAGCCAATGGCGTCCATTACTTTGTGATGGAGTATGTGGAAGGCATTGATCTTTCCGCGGTTGTAAAAAAACGGGGTGTGCTGAATGTTGATGTCGCCGTCGATTATATTCTGCAGGCGGCGAAGGGCCTGGAGTTTGCCCACAACAAAGGTGTCATTCACCGTGACATCAAACCCGCTAATCTGTTGCTGGACAACGCAGGCACGATCAAAATTCTGGACATGGGGCTGGCTCGAATCGAAGACGAAGCCCACGAGATCCCGGCCACACAGCTGACACAAGATGGCTCCGTGATGGGCACCGTCGACTACATGGCACCGGAACAGGCCAAAGACACGCATACCGCCGATGCCCGTTCCGATATCTACAGTCTGGGGTGTTCGCTGTATTATCTGCTCACCGGGGAATCGGTTTACCGTGGCAGCACCATGGTCAATCGGATCATGGCTCACCAGAACGACCCCATTCCTTCACTGACAGGCAAGCACATTCTCATTTCCCAGGATGTCGACGCCGTGTTTCAGAAGATGGTTGCCAAGAAGCCTGAAGACCGATTTCAGTCGATGAGTGAAGTCATCGTCGCTCTTGAAAATTGTATTCAGATGAAAACTTCCTCGACTGTAACCAGCGTCTCGTCAGATCCAGAGTTGCAAAAGTTCCTGCAGTCACAAAAGATCGCATCCAGTCCGACCGTTGTCATGTCAGCGGATGCCATGACGGCAGAAAAACCGTTGACTGATACTCAAAATGAGAGCCTCACTTCTGGTTTTCTGAATCACACGCTGGGCGGCACCAGCTATCAACCGTTAGCAAAGCGAAAGAAGTCCATCGGGAAACGAGGCTGGGTTCTTATGGGGGCTGTGTTAGCTCCACTCATTTTCATGGCTGGAATTGTTTTCAAGATAGACACTCCCGCAGGGACAATCATTCTGGAAGTCGACCAGCCTGAACTGGCGGGTGCTGTGGTTTCTGTCGATGAACAAAAAAAAATCACCATCAAAACGGGTGAAGGCAAAGAGCCGATTGAAGTGGTGGCTGATGAAAAGACACATACATTACAAGTGACCAAAGGTGGTTTTGAGACATTCACGAAACAGTTCACAGTGAAAGCCGGTGGCAAAGAGGTGATCAAAGTTCGCTTGGTGCCATTGGAAGTGGCTGAGAAGATACCACCCCCTAAAAAAGAGAACTATGCGTTGGAGCTTGATGGAAATACGAGTTACCTTATTATTTCGTCGCTGAATATTATTGATTTGAAGAAGTCATTTACTGTTGAATTGAAACTCAATTCCCAACCGCATAAAGAAAAAATGAACGTTATTACCGGCTATGGCGATACATTCAGGCTGAACTGGCATCCTAATCTACCCGATACTCTCACATTCACTTCACAAGACACTCTGGACTCTTATTACTACAAGAATCTAAAGGTTAACAGCAGCCGTCAAATGCACATCGCGATTGTCTACGACACGACGTCGCTGTTATTTTTTGTTAACGGACGTCTACAGGACGGTGGCATTTCCAAAGTGGAAGACGGTATTTCTCGGCTGACAGGTAATGAGCCAATCAGGTTAAAAGTGGAGAAAGGTCGAAATCGAGCTAAAAGCTACATGTGTTTCGGTAGTTCACCTCACATGTCGTCCTCGTCTAATAAAACTATGAAAGGCATCGTCGACGAAGTCCGCATTTCCAATGTCGCCCGGTACACTACAGACTTCACACCTGCTAAACGTTTTCAGTCTGACGAAAATACCATCGTCCTCTATCACTTCGATGAGGGCAGCGGCGATCTGCTGAAAGACGCTTCCGGTAACGGACATGACGGCAAGATTGTCGGTGCGAAGTGGGTAAAGGTGGATGATGAGTTGCAGGTGATTGAGCCAGCCACGACAGGCGAAAAGCCCATGACTGACCGTGAGATTGCCGAGTGGGTAATCGGGATGGGGGGAGACATTAGCGTCGACGGTAAAACTTTCTATTCCAGGATTGACGAGTTGCCAACCAAGCCTGTCAAATTCATTATAATAAACTTGAAAACTGCGAGTTTCGAAGACCACGATCTGCAGCGTCTGGCAAAACTGAAAACTCTTGTGTCTTTAAAACTTGACTCTGCCTCAATTAGTAATGCAGGACTTCAATATCTCAGGGAGATGCCAAATTTAAATTCAGTATATCTGGATCGAACAAAGATCACGGATGAGGGACTTGTGCATCTCAGGGAGCTTCAGCAGTTAAGAACTGTAAGTTTGCAGCGCACAAAGATCAAGGGAGAAGAACTTGGTCACCTTAAGGATCTGCCGAGTCTGAAAACCCTTGATATGAACCGTGCGGCAATTACCAATTCGGGCATGAAAGCCATTGGTGATTTGAAACAGGTAACCTCACTGAATATATCTTTCAATTCACAAATCGATGATACAGGTCTGGGATACATCGCAGGACTGTCAAAACTGGAGGAACTTTATGCTCATCTTGTCCCCAAAATCACGGACGAGGGATTGAAACACCTGCAAGGCATGAAGCAATTAGAAACTCTCACATTATCAAGCACAGGCATCACGGATGCAGGGCTGGAACAACTAGCTGCGTTTGAGAATCTTAGTGAGCTGGATATTATCAACTGTAAGATAACCGACTCCGGGCTTTTGCATTTGAAAGACTTGAAGAATCTAAAGAAATTGGGGCTAGGACTCACCCCCGTCACTGATCTCGGCTTGCAACATCTTCATGGTTTGAAGAATTTGGAAAGTCTCGATCTCCAGGAGACAAAAGTCACCCCCCAGGGCATTAGCGAACTGCAAAAGGCCCTGCCGCACTGCAAGATTGTGAGCGATTTCGAAACAAAGCAACACTCCTCAGTAAACCATGCACTTGAATTCAATGGTGAATCTTCTTTTGTTGAAATTAAGTCATTAACTGGTGAAACATATTTAAAGCAAAAAACGGATCAATTCACAATTGAATTTTCGATCACTCCAGACCTGCCTGACAGTTCTAACCCTGTCAGCTATTGTGTTGCCTCGTTTCCTTTCACGGTCGGTCTGGGTGGAAATAAAGTGAATACTGCTATTCATGGGGGAGATGCTAAAAGTGTGATTGCTTATGGATCAGGCAGTCACACTCAACTGACTGAAGGAAGAAGTTACCATATAGCACTCTTGTTTTCGGATGGAGTGCAGGAGATTTATATCAATGGAAAAAAACAGGAACACCTGCTTTATAAAACTCAAAACGGATCAACATCCAAAACAACCGAAAAGATATCATTATCTACAGACGCAAATCGGATAAAGCAACCAACGGGAATTGGTGCAGGTAACGATCTGTCTGCAAAACTGAATTACAAACGTTTCTTCAAAGGCACCATCGACGAAGTCCGCATCTCCAACATCGCCCGCTACTCTAAAGACTTCACTCCCGCCAGTCGCTTTGTAAACGACGAACACACAATGGCGTTGTATCACTTCGATGAAGGCAGCGGCGATGTGCTGAAAGACTCTTCCGGCAACGGGCATGACGGCAAGATTGTCGGAGCCAGATGGGTGAAAATGGATGATAAGTTACAGGTGGTCGAGGAGCAGGTACATGGAAACCATGCTTTGGAGTTTGATGGAAAGACGAGCTACGTTGATTTGCCCGTCTCTTATGGTGGAAAACTGCCCATTACGTACGAATTTTATATCAGACCATATTCGTTTCCGACATCAGAGAGCAGACCTTTAGGGACATTATACTATGGCTTGCAGTTTCAAAATCGCAACAATATTCAATACTGGCAACTTCACGCAACGACCAGCCAGATAGGAGATAAAATTGCAAAGGGATACCTTAGTTATTGCGATAAAAAAATCACACTCCTTCAACGAGTTCATATTGCAGGTGTTCGAAATAGCGACAAGTTGCGTCTCTATGTTGATGGGAAGGAGTGCAGTACGCCGTTGACATTTGGTGATCCATCGGTATCACTTGCAGAAAGTGACGTTTTGACAGCACCGTTCTCCATTGGTGCAAGTTCTTCTAAATACTATGTAAAAGAAAAACTCATAAAAGAAAAGATTAGCGGCTTCTTTCACGGCATCATCGACGAAGTCCGCATCTCTAATACCGCACGCTACTCTAAAGAATTCACTCCCGCCAGTCGCTTTGAAAGCGATGAGCACACAATGGCCCTGTACCACTTCGATGAAGGCAGCGGCGATGTGCTGAAAGACTCTTCCGGCAACGGACATGACGGCAAGATTGTCGGAGCCAGATGGGTGAAAGTGGATGATGACTTGCAGGTGATTAAGCCAGCCACGACAGGCGACTCACCCATGACTGACCGTGAGGTTGCAGAGTGGGTGATTGGGATGGGTGGTTTGGTAAATATCGGTGTCAGGGAATTCACTAATACCAAACAATTACCGTCATTACCGTTTGTGATCAATAATATAAAACTGGCGGGTACAAGCGTGAAAGACGACGATCTGAAACGCCTGGCTGGATTGAACAGTCTAACGAGCGTGGACCTTCAAAAAACTCTCGTCAGTGATACGGGTCTTCAATACCTGAAAGACATCCCGCTCTATTTTCTTGTTTTAGGGAATACCAAAATTACGGATGAAGGACTCGAGTACCTCACAAACATGCCAGGTTTGACACATCTTTATGTTAACAACCCCGCAATTTCCAATTCCGGTGTAGAGCGATTAAAAGGCATGAAACAGCTTGTGGTTTTAAATCTAGGTACAACACAAATCGATGATCTTAGCCTCGGATACCTGGCCAATTTGACAAACCTCAAAACTCTTTTGATTTACTTAACACGAATAACAGATTCAGGACTGAAGCACCTGCAAGGAATGAAGCAATTAGAAACTCTGGGATTAGGAAGCACAGGAATCACGGATGCGGGGCTGGCACAACTGGCGAAGCATGAGAACCTCAAAAGCCTGGACATTACCAACTGCAAGATAACTGACTCTGGGGTTGAGCATTTGAAAGACTTGAAGAATCTAAAGAAATTGGGGCTTCAACTGACCCCCGTCACTGATCTCAGTTTACAACATCTGCACAGCATGAAGCAGTTGGAATCACTTGAACTCCAGGAGACAAAAGTCACCCCCCAGGGCATCGCCGAACTGCAAAAGGCCCTGCCGAACTGCAAAATCCTAAGCGATTTCGAAACGAAGCCAACAGCTACAGAAGCCCCGTAGCGTCGAACTGCAGCAAGACTGCTTTCATCAAGTGGATGCAGGCATTTTTAATTGGCGGAAATTGCTGAATTGGAAATCATAGCAAGGTAGTGATTAGTAGCCACAATTTTCCAAGACCAGTAAATCGTCAACATACAGGTTGTACTGGTGTGGGCGGAATCCTCCAAACCAGAAAGGGCGAATTTCTTCGACCACCACTTTTGACTGTTGTGGTGGATCTGTAAAAAACTCCCATCGTTTGGTGAATTCAAGATCAAAATGAGTAGACAGGCGATACGGACTTTTTAATGTTTGTTCATTTCCATTAATTGTGATTGTGGTCCTACCGGTAAAGCTGTTTCGCCTGAATTCTACAGAGATCTGTTTGTCGTGACCTGCATCAATGGAAAATTGCATTGAAGGAACTCCCCAATAATAGAAACTCGCTCTGATTGGAACGTCAGGAGTTTCACAAATTTAGTCATACTTTACCAAACTAGACTATCAGAGAACTGATGAGGCGTCCAGTTTATCAATTTTCCCCTCTGCTTCCTCTCCGCACCAGCTAAAGTCACACCCCCCAAACCCGCCACACCCAGCATCTACACTGCCCCACCACTGAACCCGTTGCCACGCCTTTCCCCTTCCTTCATACTATCTTTAAGATATTTTGATCAAAATATTAATTTATCGGTAAGTAATCTCCTTTCTGTACGATTTCTTATTAATGCAGAGAGCTAACCTCCTCTCTGACATGTACTTAACAACACTTTATTTTACTACGGCTCGTTGAGAGCCGGAGCGATTGTCTTTCTTGCCCTGCTGGAAACAGTATTCGGCACAGGGCGATGTCTGCCAGCCACTACAGGCTGCCACCAGGAACTGATCTGCCATCGTGCAAAATCCTGCGGGCTGTTCTGGTCAGGTGGGGAGGCCCCCAGGTTCAAGTCGCACGGGTTGCATTCCCACAGCCGCTGAGAGTTTTGTTGATTATTTCAGACTGATATCGTTTTAGCATTACACATTTCCGGGGTACGTCAGAAGCACGGCCGATGATTCAGCCCCCTTTTTTTAACCCATTCTGAGCACAGTTTGAGCACCAGGGTTGTGCTGTCTAACCTCCATTTTAAAGGAACGTGTACTTATTATGAGAACGACTCAACGGAACGAGAAACGCGGTTTTACTTTGATCGAACTTTTAGTAGTGATCGCCATTATTGCCATCCTCATCGCATTACTTCTACCCGCAGTGCAGCAGGCACGTGAAGCAGCACGTCGCAGCACCTGCAAAAACAACATGAAACAGCTCGGCCTGGCGCTGCATAACTACCATGATACGCACCGTGTCTTCCCCCTTATGTACCAGGGAGTACGCAGTGGTGCCCCCAACGCGGGAGCCACTAACGGCCTGGGCATCGCCTGGGGAACCTATATCCTGCCCTTCATGGATCAGGCTAACTTATACAACAACATTTCGACCCGCATGTTCGGAGCCACCGGCAACGGTGCCGGCCTGCACTGGCTGGACGACACCACCGCCACCGTGGGCACAACCACCCTGGCAAAAACCATTCTGCCCGCTTTCATCTGTCCTTCTGACCCGATGGGCGGCGTCAACACTGACCGCGGTTCGTACGGAAAATCAAACTACCTGGCGACAGTCGGTACCGACTGGGACGGCGATGGCCTCATCACCGGCACGACAACACCAACCTACGAAGGTGCCTTCTACGGAAACTCACGCAACAGTCTCCGCGATTTTACCGACGGTGCCAGCAACTCGTTTCTCGCCGGAGAACGCACCACCGAAGGCGCTGCCAACGGGGGTATCTGGATTGGTGCCCGCGGAACCCGCTCTGACAATGGTCTGCGAACATCCGCTGCTGGTAACTTCCTGATCAACAATGCAGGCGCGACCGATGGAGCCGCCAGCAGTACTCACGTCGGCGGTTGCCACTTCCTGTTCGGCGATGGACGCGTCAGCTTCCTGAGTGAAAACATCAGCTCAGAAACCTACGAGTACCTGGGACTGATCAATGACGGCAAAGTCATTGGCGAATATTAAACAACAGCGAGTTCCGGTTCGTCGAATCGGATTCCTGCAAATGACAAAACGGCTGTTCCCTGTGAGCAGCCGTTTTTTTACGCCCGGAAGAAAACAACGGCGATCCGGCAACCACGTCTTGAAGCAATGCCGGGACAAAAAAAGTGCGCCAGCCCACAACAGACTGACGCACCCGAAGAATCTGACTTGTTGAGAGATTACCGGTTACACTTCCGCTTCAAGTTCTGGCAACGTTTCGATCACGGAATGTAATGGTTGACGTTTTTTGCTTCGTTTTTTCGCCACCTGTCTTTTCAGAGTATGAGCGGCACGTTTGATGGCATGGGTAATCGCCGTGGAGATCCGCTCCTGGGTATCCTGCACAATCACAGGGGCACCCGATTGCGTATGCACGACGATACGGCAGCGTTTACTGATCCCACCGCGCGGGCCGTTGATGTCGGTTAGATAAATGCTGACAGTGCGTATCCAGTTATCAATCCGGTCGATTGCCTGATCCCACTGTGTTTCGACAAATTCTTTTGTTTGAGCACTGCAATCGGTCTGCAAAGCCACACATTCGAAGTCATAGTTTCGCATCTAACTCTCCTCTGTGAAAAATTAAGTCACTCGGGTCATAGAGCGTATCGCATTCAACTATCGCATCTCAATTGTCGGTCCCAGGGAACCTGCAGACGTGACAGCCAAACTGGACACGGTCTAAATCCATTTTATCTAACGCGGATGAGCAGACAATAAGATAATTGGAAATAACGGATCCGGGAAATATCTTCTAATTTTCTGTTCACCTCCCGCAAAACCCGGCTTCCTGATCCGAAGAAACCAGGGGACGGTTCTCTTTCTGCTGCTTTAAACACACATTCATCATCAAATCAAATTCCGCCGATTCGTGTGCCTGAAAGGCTTTGTAGAATTCTCTAAACAGATCCACTTGTCTGGAATAGCCTGCTTCATCAATTTCAGGATACAACAGTGCTTCGGCTCCTTCTGCGATTGAACAGATTTGCAGATACAGTTCCTCATGCTGATCAAGCAGACGCTGTGCTTCGGCTGAGAGCAGTGGATCGGAAGTCAACGGTTTTTCAAAATATCCAAACGCGTTTTCCAGCGCAAAATGCATCGCGATCTGATCCCGTAAATCACAGATGAGTTCCGTGAACCATTCCGGCCGAAAGACATCGGGATCATTCACCAGCCAGCAGGCACGCAGCTGATCCAGCAGTCCGTACAATCTCAGATTGTCATCTTTGATCTCCTGCAGAAAGGCGGCATTGATTGTCAGCTTCGGATGCGCACTGATCATGATATTGTTCCTTCCCTTTGCTTGAAGTGAGCTTCGAATAACCTCTGTTCTTTACCAACCTGAATCCAGAGATGAACCGGACAGGTCATGCTGCTGCTTTGTCCCGCAATCATTTGCCGCACCATGCATAACAACCGCTGTAACGCGGAATAGGTTTGCGTTCTGCCCCGCACACATAATCGCCCCCCTTCCAGTTCAAGCTTCAACTCCTGGAACTGCATTTTCTGGTTCGTCGAAACGAGCCGGGAAAGGAAAAGTTTGAAAAACTCCTGCTGAAAGTTCTGAGAGATTTTCGACATGAGAACGTGGCTCCTCAATGAGCTGAATTGGATTCCTTAAATACTGCCCGTTGCTGTCAACCGTGGTTGACGGTCTTCAATCAGGACAGGCAACTCACGTTGACACCCTGATTGATAGCAACCTGAAAAAACTGTCGCCGTTCTGCTGAAAAAATCAAAATAATGCTTCCAGCAGAACAATCAGGCTCGCGCCAATAAGCCCTTCTGACCTCAACAGTGAGCGGGCCACCTGACTGGATTCGCAAACCATGTGCCGAACCGGCTTAGCAGCCACACAATCAGTTCCTGGTAGCTGCGCAGAGGCTTAACTCCGCAACCCGCGCTACCGTTTCAGAACCGGAAAGCGAGCCGATCGTCCTGCAAGTGGCACAGCGATTGCATTATAGTCTCCTGACCTGTGCCTCGATTCGCTGCAGCTTCCTGCGAATCCCGGGGAGGAGTAAGATGCTGCAGGACTCGGGGCCAGGTATCACGCACTTCAGCGGGGATACCAGAATCAATCTCCTTAGAAAGGACCCCAGCAATGACACACAAATCTCACTTCTCGTTCAAGCCAGATCAGCACCGTGAACCAGTCGTCAATCTCATGACCAGCCGAGAAATTCTGCTGGGACAATTCATCCTGATCCTGGTTACGATCATCGCACTCCTGATGCGATCGTTACTCTGATCCTTGTTTCCCATTCAACGTAACCCGTTCAAGCCAGTCTGCAGGCGGCATCCAGATCCGCAGACTGCAGGCTGGCTTCTGTTTTTCCTCATATTTTCTATCAGGAACGATGCGGGGCGCGTATAATCAATATCATGAAAACAACTCTTTCCACCGATGATGTATTCAACAACGACTGCTTTCGTGCGATTGCCAATTGTACGTATGACTGGGAGAGCTGGCATACCAGCGCCGGCCGACTGTTATGGGTCAACGCCGCGGTAGAACGGATGACCGGCTATTCCCCGGAGGAATGCCTGGAGATGCCCGATTACCCGCTGCCCCTGGTAGCGCCGGAAGATCAGGAGAAAATCACCCAGGTTCTGCAGCGGGCACAGGCAGATGAAATCGGAAACGATGTCGAGTTCCGCGTGCTGCACCGCGCTGGCCACGAACTCTGGATGGCCGTCTCCTGGCAGCCGATGTTTCACGGAAACGGAAAACACCTCGGCTTTCGGACCAGTATTCGCGACATCACCGAACGCAATCAGCTGCGCGAGCAGTTACGTCTGCATGCAGCCCACCTCGAACAGCTGGTGCAGGAACGGACCGCGCAAATCACCCAGCTGGAAAAAAACCGACGCAAAATGGAAAAACTAGCGGCACTCGGACAATAGGCAGCCGGCGTGGCGCATGAGGTCAATAATCCGCTGGCTGGCATTCGGAATGCATTCGCCCTGTTCAAGGCAGACGTGCCGGCCGATCACGAGCACTTCGAACTGCTGGAATTAATCGACCGGGAGATTGAAAGAATCAGTTCGATCACCCATCTGATGTATCAACTATATCGTCCGACCGCACAACGTTCTACTTCCTTCTCGATCGGCAACATCGTGGAGGAGGTCATCCGCCTGCTGGAACCGGCAGCGCGCAAGGCACAGGTGCATGTGGAACGGGAAGCCGCTGAAACCGACATCCAGGTCACATTGCCGGAAGGCGAAGTCAAACAGATCCTGCTGAACCTGATTCAGAATGCAATCCAGGCCTCCGCAGCCGGCGACACCGTTTCCCTCCAGCTCAGCCTGCACGGCGAAACAGTCAAAGTGCAGGTCGTCGATCAGGGATCGGGGATCGCTGAAGAACATCTTCCCCGCATTTTCGATCCGTTTTTCAGCACCAAAACGGGTATGCCCCGCCAGGGCATGGGGCTGGGACTCTCTGTTTCGCGCAGCCTGATCGAAGCGCTGGGAGGCAGCATTGATGTCGTAAGTTCCCCCGGATCAGGGACCCGCTTTACAGCCAGTTTTCCCAGATCGATCCAGGCTTCCTGAGGTAGCAGAACAGAACCATGACGACAAACACCCCCGCCCGCCGCATTTTAATCGCCGACGATGAACCGCTCTACCTGAGAACGACGGGCGAACTCCTGCGCAAATCCGGTTATGAATGCGTCTGCGTTCCCGATGCGCAACAGGCACTCGAAGCACTGCAGACCCAGCCTTTCGATCTGATTCTCTCTGATTTGAATATGCCCGGAAATTTAAAGCTCGAATTGCTGCGTGCAGGGCGACGCAACTGGTCTCACATACCGCTGATCGTCGTTACCGGAGTCCCATCGATTCCTTCTGCCATAGAGAGCATCCGCCTGGGTATTACCGACTACCTGCTGAAACCGGTCAAATTTGAAGACTTACTCAGCAGTGTCCGCCGCGCTATTTCCAGCCCGGTGAAGACCGCCCCTACCCCCGCTTCTGAGAGCCTTGAACAAAGCGAACTCTCCGAACGGTACCCGGAAATCCTCGGACGCAGCGCCCCGGTCATGGAACTGCTCGAAATCATTGATCGCCTGGCCGAAAGTGATGCCAATGTTCTGATCACGGGGGAAAGCGGCACCGGGAAAGAAGTTGTCGCCCGCGCCATTCACCAACACAGTCATCGACGAAAACACAACTTCCAGGTCATCGACTGTACGGCAATTCCCGAGTCGCTGTTCGAGTCTGTCCTGTACGGCCATGTCAAAGGCTCCTTTACCGGCGCGGTGAAAGATCAGGCCGGGCTGCTCAGTCTCTGCCACCAGGGGACCGCGTTTTTTGATGAACTGGGGGAACTCCCCCTGACCTCCCAGGCAAAACTCCTGCGGGCAATACAGGAATCAAAGTTTACTCCGGTCGGAAAGAATACCCAGGTCGAAGTCGATACCCGCTTCATCAGCGCCACGAACCGTGATCTGGAAACCGAAGTCAAAGAGGGCCGATTTCGACAGGACCTGTTTTATCGACTGGGCGTGATCCACATTGAACTGCCGCCCCTGCGTGAACGGGGCGCCGATGTCCTGTTGCTGGCCGAACACTTTCTCCCCCAACTCAAACCCGCCAGGTCGCCGGTGAATGGCTTCTCTGCTGAGACAAAAGAGTGTTTTCAACAGTATGGCTGGCCGGGGAACATCCGCGAACTGCGAAATGTGATTGAGCGAGCCGCCACCCTCTCGCGTTCTGACTGTATTGAACTCGCCGACCTGCCGGAACAACTCAGGCGGACTCAGCACGACGGGGAATCCCCGTCCATGGATTTACAGGATGCCTCACGCAACCAAGCCGTCGAAACGGCTGAGCATTCTTACCTTGCTTCCCTGCTGGAAAAACATGGCGGCAATATTTCGCAGGCAGCGCAGCAGGCCGGTCTCTCCCGCCAGGGAATGCATAAACTGTTAAAAAAACATGGTCTCTCAGCCGCCGACTATCGCAACTGACACCTCTCGTTTCCACTGACCGTCAACGACAGTTCACAGTCACGCCTCATCACACGACTTTCTTCAGAGCCATTCCTTCCCTGGCTGTCCCTGCATTCCCGCTGTAAGCAGCATCTTTCTCTCCGACTGAAAGATTCTGTCGATTGCTGCCAAAATGGTCTGCTATTTGCAATGTCATCTGTCAGCTTCTACAGACAGATTCTAGAGCGCGTCACATTTAACCATAGCGTCTCCCGATCTATGATACTCGATCCAAAAGGCCTTGGAGACGCTACTGTAAAACTGGACACAGTCTGAAGATCCCGACCCAGCACACGTCAACAATACACGTCAATTCGACGATCCCTATTATTAGAGGAGACCAGCGATGAATCAGCAGAAAATATTCATCACCAGACATGATTACCAGCGGCTGCAGAATCTGCTGCTCAGCGACTTCACACAGGCGATCGGAAACAAACCCTATTTAAGTGGTCTGCATGCGGAACTTGCTGTGGCCCAAATTGTCGAATCCGAAGAGATCCCCCCCGATGTCGTCACCATGAACTCAACCGTGCGTCTGCGCGATCTGGAGACCGACGAACTGGAAACGTACACGCTCGTGTATCCGGATGATGCAAATATCAAAGAGGGAAAGCTCTCAATCCTCACGCCCATCGGTACTGCCATTCTCGGCTATCGTATTGGCGATCAGTTACGCAGTCGCGCATTGTCAGGCGGAAGCAAAATTCGGGTGGAAGAAATTTTATTCCAGCCCGAACGTTCAGGACTGACGATTTAACCTGCTTCCCATTAAACCCAAACGATGACGACAGACAGTGATGACACCGATGACATCAATCGCATTCAGGCATTCGATTATTGCGGTCGTTCCATTTGGAATCGATCTGTCGTGCGGCAGTACCAGCTGGGCCGGGCCATTCTGCCAATCAGACGCAATTCTTCGGACCGGATCCGGTTCGTCTCCGCCTCCCAGTACTGATCCTGAATGTGCACCCGCTTGACCAGTCCGATCACCAGCCGGTTATCGCCGATCTGGAGCGTCCCCCATTCCGCACATTCCAGACTGGCCGGCGCCGCCGCCAGCCGCGGCGGTTTCACAGTGGAAGAAGGCAGCACCTCCATCCCCCCTGCTTCAACTTCGCTGACTCCATAAGGCAGACTGGCTGCCGTCTGATTCATCTGCTCAGCCAGCGATTCATCCACCAGGTTAACCACGAACTCATGCAGCTTTCGCACATTTTGCGCCGTATCTTTCGGCGTTCCATCTTCCCGATTCCCCGGACAGAACCCGACGATCGGCGGATGGGCGCCCAGCACATTGAAAAAACTGAACGGCGCCGCATTCACGACGCCCGCTTCATCCAGTGACGTCACCCACGCAATCGGCCGGGGTGTCACCAGCGAGGATAATACAGCATAAGCACGATCCAGATCCGCGCCTTCAAAATCAAGTTCCATTGGTTGTCAAATCTATCTACTGGAAAAAGGTGGCTGAGAATACGTAGTAAGACGGAAATAATACCCTGGACTTTCTCCTCACCACTGCCACCAGAAGTGGCAGCGGAAAGGAGATGCCTTATCGTTTAGTCTTTCTCGGCCAGGTTCTTTTTGAAGAAGGCCACGGTCCGTTCCCAGGCTTTTTTCGCCGCCGCTTCGTCGTAACGGGGTGTCGTGTCATTGTGGAAGCCATGATTGACTCCTTCATACACGAAAGCCTCGAACGTTTTTCCCTGCTCTTTGAGCTCCGCTTCGAACGGAGCAGCACCGGCCATGATGCGTTTGTCGAGCGAGGCATTGTGGATCATCAACGGTGCCTTGATCTTTGACACATCTTCCAGGTCAGGCTGCCGTCCGTAGAAGGGCACACCCGCGTCGATCACATCGGGAAGCTTGACGGCAAGTTCATACACAACTCCACCACCATAGCAGAAGCCAACAGCGCCGACTTGACCGGTCGACTTCGGATTGGTATCAAGAAACTTTGCTGCTGCGATGAAGTCTTCGGTCATCTTGGCTTTATCGCGTTTGGCCTGCATTGCACGACCGTCATCGTCATTACCCGGATAACCACCCAGGGGCGTCAATGCATCGGGAGCAAACGCCAGAAAACCATCGACGGCCAGCCTTCGCGTCACGTCCGCGATATACGGATTCAGACCGCGATTCTCATGAATCACCAGCACCGCCGGAAACTTTTTCCCTTTCGCCGGCCACGCCAGCAGCCCTTTCATCTCCCCGGCCCCCTGGGGTGACTTGTAGGTAACCGTTTCCGTTTTGATGCGCGGATCATCGGGTTTGACCTGCTCTGCCCAGGCATAGTTGGGACTCAAACTGGCCATCAACGCTTCCGCCGTCATTCCCCCCACCGCAAACATCCCGAGTTTTTTGATGTAATCACGCCGATTAAGTCGCCCATGTGCATAGTCGTCGTACAGATCAAGTACTTCCTGATCAAACTGCGCCGCTTCTTTACGTTCCATGAGTATCGTCTTTCATTAAGAAGTTGATTTGTTGTCTGAAACTGACAGAAGATTCAATGGATGCAGAAAAAGCACTGATCAGCGGCGACCGTGATTCAAAAACCAGTCCCGATCCGCAGTCTGCATCACAGATTCAATTTAATCACATTTTTCTGATGACTGCAAACAGTTTCGCCAACGCAGCAGGTCATTTTTCCTTGCCGCGGACCTATGGGAAAACTCTGATTTGTTCAGCGAGACTACGATTCATGGTTCACATCATAATTCGCTGATACAGGATGTTACTTCTGAAGAGCTTCCGCAGGTACCAGAATCTCCCCGGGAGTTAACGCCAGCACGGACGGTATGCCAACGAGCAGAACGTAGTGATCTTCAAAGGCTCCCTCGGTGGGTCGGTTCAGCACCAGTCGCCATAGTTTTCCCGCTGCCTGTTGCTGGCCAGTCGCTGTGTACAACTTTGGTTCGGCAATATTCTGTTCTGACCAGACCTGTTTGCCGGAGGGATCAACCAGTCTCGCGCTGACGCGCTCTCCCGGACCTCCGCCAAACACGCCCACTGCCCACTTCTCTACTCCCGCGGGAACCCAGAAGTAAAAATCTCCCGTGGCAGCCATCAGTCGAATCGGTGCCCCTTCCGACGTCAGACACACTTGATGCGACGACTGATCCACTGTGACAAAGTTCGCCCCCGGATCGCAGGTGATGCGATACACGCCCGTTTCAGGAGCTTTGAATGCACAGGTTGCACTCTGTTTGAACGGAATGGAGTCAACCGGAATTGCTTTCCCGGAAGGCGTCGTGACTTTGACAGGTATCTTATCTCCCGTGTATTTCGCCAGTTGATGATAACTGAATTCCACGGAAACCTTCTCTCCCTGCGTCGCATAGAGCAGGTACTGCGACAAACCGCGCTGCCGCACCTTCCGTCGTGGCCCGGAGTCGGTTTTCGCACTCGCGTCGAGCGGCTTGAGCCGACTAATGTCTGTTTCATAAGGCGTGATATTGCCCGCTTCACTGGCCGGCATCCACTTTTGAAACAACGCGGGAGTTAACTCGTATTCCACTTTCCGATCCCCCTGTTCAACCCGCAAGGTTCCCGTCACATTCTCCACTGCTGAGATATAGGAAGCATCATAGAAAGCCATCACCGGATGCAGGTCAGCAGCTTTGACTACACAGTCTTTAAAAGTGACTCCGCCAATCTGACCGACGACTCCCGACCGCGCGATAAACTGGATAACCGGCAGCGCCGCATCATCCTTCTCCGGACCAATGATCGTACAGTTTTTCAACCTGATCGGACAGACGTCCGCCGGTTTGTCGAGAAATGCCACCGGTGTCTGATCGGTACTTTTGAAAGTACAGTTCTCAAACTCAATCGAGCCCTGCACGCTGCCGGGATTATTATTCCTGGTGGTACAGGAGAGCGCTCTCCCTTTCCCCGTACTGCGACAGTTCTCAAAGCGAATGGAGACCGGCTGTGATTCCCGTGTCAGATTCGTCAGGTACAACAGATAACCGGGCCCCTGATTATTTTCCGAAACGCAATTTCGCAGCACACAATTGACCAGGCATTCCTCTGCGTGGTTCGGCTCAAAATCAACTCCCGCCATCGGGGCAGTACCGGCCGTGTCTTTAAACACGGTATTTTCAATCAACAGATTCTCGGCACTGATAATACTGATCCCCTGGCGATAATTGCGTTCAAAGACGACATCTTTGATGGTAATGTTCCGGTTGGTCACTCCCCGTTTCGACACTCCCAGGTACACGCCATCACCGCCGGTTTCGCGAATCACCAGCCCGCTAACAGTCACGTTGCTGCAACTCCGCACACTGATCCCGTTCCGCCATTCTGCTTTTTGATAAGGGGCCGCATCGTAGTCGGCCCGTCGCATCTGCAGGATGGCTCCCGTTCCGGTCAGCTTGATATTCTCTTTCAGCGAAGCATTCAACAGTGAAGCGGTAGCCGCTTTGAATTCCCCTTTTTTCGCATGGATTTCCACACCTGCCTCAATGACAATTTCCTGGTCACTGGCCAGTTGAATTGGCGTCACAATCCAGGGCGCGTCCCTCTTCTCCACGATCACTTTCTTTGCACCGGAATTAATCGCCGACTGCAAAGCTGCCGTCGCATCTTCCCGTTCAAAGCCCCACCAGGACGCATACGCGACATCCGTTTTCCCTGCCTTCAGTTCGTCAATCGCCCCTTGGTCAATCGCCCCTGGATTGACGCCAGTTCCCGCTCCCGCTTCCACAGCAGACATCATCAGCAGGCTGAAGCACACAATCAGGAATCGAAAACAGAATAAAGACATAAAACTACCTTTCACAAGCAGACGAAGTCAGCGTAACAAGATTTGGCCAGCAGAGGATTTCCGGGCTGTTTCACAGCCTCGACAGGGAAACAGGACATTTCCCTCAAAATAGGTCACCCAGGTGGCCGATGCAAGGAAATCAGACAGGCTTTCTGCGACATTGATGATTCATAAACGGTGGTCATCCCCCCCAGTAGAAACAATCAATTTTCAAAGGAAAACGACCTGAACAATTTCTCGCTCTATTCCAGGGTCGTGCTGGACTTGAATTCGAAATAATGTTAACATAAGCAGCATTACATATGAAATTCGCTCGGTTTACGCTGCAGATGGTACCCACGAGTCTAAACTCAGGCTCCTGACATACGACAGAGGAACGAGATATGCAACGGCGGCAATTTCTGGTGGCTTCGGGGATCGGCTTTGCCGGCATGTCGTTTGGAAAACCGGCTGCGGTTCAGTCTGCTCCCCCGACTCAGACAGCACCGGGTCGAAAGACCGCCAAATCCACGATTCTGTTTTTCCTCTGCGGCGGTGCCTCGCATCTCGACATGTGGGACATGAAACCCCACGCTCCCTCGAATTATCGTGGTACGTTTTCCCCCATCCAGACTTCCGCACCGGGCGTCCAGCTCTGCGAACATCTGCCGATGCTCGCAAAGCAGGCGCATCACCTGGCCCTCATCAACTCCGTCGGCGCGACCGTGAATACCAACGATCATCACGCCGGATACTATTACAATCTGACCGGACACATTCCGGACCAGTCGTTTATCACACTCGGCAATAACCGGACGCCGATGCCGGATGACTGGCCGTACATGGGCTCGGTAGTCGCATCGCGACGTCCCTCACACAAGAGTCTGCCGAACGCGATTTCACTCCCGCACATGCCCAGCCGCGCCCCCTATACACGGCCTGGTCAGTTCGCCGCCCGCATCGGCGTGGAACACGACCCCATGTACATTCAGGGCACGCGCGAAGAACCGCTCAAGCTCCGCGGCCCGGCCATGTCACTCGAAGGGGATGTCACTGCCGACCGACTGACCGAACGCATGTCACTTCTGAAACAGCTCGATACCGCCCGTCGCAACTTTGATGGCTTCGCCGAAATCAACACCATGAACCGGCACCAGGAACGCGCACTCTCGCTGCTGCTTTCTTCAGAGTCCACTTCTGCCTTCGATCTGGAGCAGGAATCACAGGCTACCATGGAACGCTATGGAAAAACCATCAACGGCATGAGCCTGCTGGTCGCCCGCAGACTGGTCGAAGCACAAGTCCCCTTCATTACAGTCTTCTGGAAAGGGGACCTCAACAAACTGGGGAAAAAATGTAAGAGTGCCGGCAGCTGGGATACGCATGGCAACAACTTCAATTGCCTCAAACAAAACCTGCTGCCCGAATTCGATCGCGCCTACTCCGCTTTGATTGAAGACCTTGCCAACCGTGGACTGCTGGATGAAACACTGGTGATGGTCACCAGCGAAATGGGCCGCAAACCCAAAATTGGTGACCCCCGTTCCGGCGGAATATCAGGCGCCGGACGCGATCATTGGACGCACTGCCTGACCGACGTCCTCGCCGGTGGCGGAATCAAAGGCGGACAGACCTTCGGAGCCAGCGACCGCTACGGCGAATACCCGCTCAACAGCCCGGTCACCCCCGCCGACGTCACACACACCGTCTACCACGCCATGGGCATCGACGACCTCATCGCCTACGACAAACTGGAACGCCCCTATCATCTGCTCGATG
>NZ_CAXAVM010000014.1:0-62136 GCF_963972345.1 uncultured Gimesia sp.
CGGTTTTGCCGGGGAAGATCGCCCCTTCCAGGCGCAGATTTTCTACGAGGGTGGCATCTTGGGACACAGGTGATTTGTCGCGGCTCTCCAATCCCCCCCGGGTGGGCATGCCTTTGACATCGATGATATCTTTGATGCCGATCGGAATGCCGTGTAAAGGTCCCCGCCAGCGACCCCGCTGCAGTTCCTGGTCCAGTAAGTCGGCACGTTCAAAGGCCGCCTCACGATCGAGGTATGCCCAGGCGTGAATGACGGGTTCTTTTTCCTCAATATTCTGAAAGCATTGTTCCAGCAATTCGCGACAGGTGAGTTCGCCGGCTTTGATCGCCTGCTGTGCGTCGGCAATCGTTCGGGGCGGTGTCTGGTACAGATTCATAATTCGTTTCTGATGCGTAGGAGTGGATTATCGCAGTATTTTATGATTTTCGGCGATTCAGTGCGGGAAATCAAATGGCAGTGGGTTGACGATCGCGAATTTAGCTCCATAATGCATGGTTCAGGCGTTGAATCGCCAGCTATCAGGGGGCGAAAAGCTGTCTCCGAGTATGGTGGGGTAGTCATTGACCGGGTCAGATCTTAACCGAAGCAGCCCACATTGGTTTATTCCAGGTGTACGAGGAGGCAGCTTTTCGCCCCTTTTTTCTTAGACTGTATCCAGTTTTACTGTAGCGTCTCCAGAGCCTTTAGGGCCGAGTATATTAGATTGCGAACGCTATGGTTCAATATGATACGCTCTATCAGTTCCTCATTCACGCCTTGATCGTAAATTGATTACCATCTCTCACTGGATAAACGGATGAGAGTCACTTATTGTAAGTGGCTGAGCAGTTAGTTGCTCTTCGTTTTCCGTTTCTTTGTCTCTTTCTGATTTCGATGTCTGAAAACAGGTATGTCCAGTAAATCGATACAGTATACGGTGTTGGCCCGCCGCTTCCGGCCTCAGAATTTTTCGGAAGTTGTCGGACAGGGAATGGTGGCCCAGGCACTGCAGAATGCCATCCGCGGCGACCGTGTCGCGCACGCTTATTTATTTACCGGTGCGCGGGGTGTGGGAAAAACATCAATGGCCCGCATTCTGGCCAAAGCGTTGAATTGCCCTCATACCCAGGATGGAATCCCTTGTGGCACGTGTGAAGTCTGCCAGAATATTTCTGTGGGCAGCGATGTCGACGTACTGGAAATCGATGGTGCTTCAAATCGCGGGATTGATGATATTCGTTCGTTGCGGGCGAATGTGAATGTCCGGTCCATGCGATCAAAATATAAGATCTACATCATTGACGAAGTTCACATGTTAACCAAGGAAGCGTTCAATGCCCTGTTGAAAACGCTTGAAGAGCCGCCTCCCAATGTGAAGTTCATCTTCTGTACGACCGAACCAAACAAGCTGCCCGATACAATTCTCTCCCGCTGCCAGCGATTCGATTTCGGGTACATTGAAGAGAACAGTATCTGTGATCGACTCAAACAGATTGCGGAAGCCGAACAGGTCAGCGTATCTGATGAGGCAATCCAACTGGTCGCGCGTCGCGCGGGTGGATCGATGCGGGACAGTCAATCTATTTTTGATCAACTGCTCTCGTTTGGCGAGTCCCATCTGACGGCGGAAAGTGTCCATCGGATCCTGGGGACCGCGAGTGATGAACGACTGATTCAACTCATAGACGCCTTGATTGAACAGCAGCGGGATGTGGCGCTGACCCACTTCGATGCGGCTCTGAACGCAGGCGTGCAGTTGAATGAGTTAGTCGATCAACTGCTGAATTATCTGCGGGATTTATCTGTTGTGGCAACGGGTGCCTCGCAGGTCACCCTGCTTTCGATCTCAGAAGGGAATCGGGCCAGTCTGCAGCGCCAGTCCGAGGCCTGGGGAATTCAAACCTGCCTGGCCGCGTTTCAGATTCTGAATGAAGCCCGTAACCGGATGTTTCGTGCCAGTCATGGTCGTGCCCTGGTGGAACTGGCATTGATACGGATGTCCCTGCTCGAGGATCTGGACCTGCTAAGCCAGTTTCTGTCATCAGGGGGACAGTTACCAGCTGCTCCGACCGCAGTGAGGCAGGCTTCACCCCGCCTCTCAGCTTCTGAGGTTTCACAACCAGTTTCTGAGGCACCAGCTACTCCCGTAGAGCGTCCTGAACAGCCGACTGATCAAAAAAAAATTGAAAAAAAAAATGAAATTCAATCGCCAGTAGCATCAGAACCCGTTGAAAATTCAGCTCCTGCAGCAGAAACAGTCCCGTTTCGAGCCGGAATGGAAAGTTTATTGTTGTCGCAACTTATTGAGAACACTAAGGATTTGTTAAAAGATTCCGTGAAAGGTGTGACGTCAATAGCAATTTCTGGGCCGAAACAGCTGGATTTACAATTCTCTAAGAGCTATAATTTCTCAAAGCAATACTGCGAACGGCCGGAAATGCTGGCCCGCCTCGAAAATTCACTGGAAAAGGTGACTGGAGAACGGATTAAAATTCGTTTGATTGTTCAGGAAGCCCCGACGGAACCCGAGGATGCAGCTGACAAACAAAACAGACCATCGGTTGCGCAACAGCGAGCGGAACAGCGTGAACTGGCCCCTGCTGCAGATGAATTTCTGCAGGAAGCCCTTTCCGTGTTTAATGCACAAAGTGTGAGAGTCGATGTTTTAAAAGTTCAGGCAGAAGAGAAAAAAGAGGATTCGTGACCATGTTCAAAGGACTGGGAAATATCGCCGGCATGATGAAGCAGTTTTCAGAAATGCAGGGCAAAATGACGGAGATGCAGGAAAAACTGGGGAAGCTTCGCTTTGAAGGCTCTGCCGGTGGCGGCATGGTCAATGTAGAAGCAAATGGCCAGCAGAAGATTCTGGGGGTCAAAATTGACCAGACTCTGCTGGAGAGCGGCGACCGCGAGATGCTGGAAGATCTGATCACGGCAGCGACCAATCAGGCATTGGACAAAGCGCGCGAAGGAGCTGCCGAACAGATGTCACAAATCACCGGTGGCATGAATATACCCGGTCTGGATGAAGCGCTTTCGAAATTCAACCCTAATTCCTGATCAGGCGTTTGAGGTCTTTCGATTCTGTCTCTGTCACGGATTGCAATCCGTCTGTTTCAAATTTTTTGAAGAGTCATTTTATGTCGCTACGTGGAAGAGAGAGTCAGTCTCATCCTTATGGTACCAGTGTGGGGCAACTGATTGATCAGTTTGCGACACTGCCTGGAATCGGTCGTAAATCTGCTGAGCGGCTTGCGCACTACATCCTGTCCATTCCGGAACCACAGGCCCGCCAGCTGGCAGATGCCATCAACGCCGTCAAGCAGTCGGTGCGTCCCTGTTCCGTCTGTTACAATCTTACCGAACAGGAAGTCTGTACCATCTGTTCCGATTCCCGGCGTGACAAGAAACTGGTCTGTGTGGTCGAGCAGCCCCGGGATGTAGTCTCGCTGGAAGCGACCAGTTCATTTCAAGGCGTTTATCACGTATTGCAGGGACGGATATCACCACTGGAAGGGATTGGACCGGATAACCTGACGATCAATGCCCTGATTCGACGCGTCAAACAGGATGGGGTCACCGAAATTATCATGGCGACCAATCCGACGCTGGAAGGTGATGGAACCGCACTTTATATCTCCAATCTGCTGGAACATGAAAATGTGGAAATCACCCGGCTTGCCCGCGGTATTGCCTCCGGGAGTGTGCTAGAGTTTGCTAATAAAGAGATGTTATCAGACGCGTTACAGGGACGGCAGAGATTTTGAAATCTCCCGTATTTCATTTGTTCCATTTAATATTTATTTGTAAGACAACAACGGATTTGGATTCGGATAATACATGCATCTGAATATTTCACAACAAATGAAACTGGGGCAGCAGATGAAGCTGGCTCCCCGGATGATCCAGTCCATGGAGATTCTGCAGCTCCCTTTACAGGCGCTGGAAGAACGCATTGATCAGGAGCTGGCAGAGAATGTCTGCCTGGAACGTATCAGCGACAACGAGAATACACCTGATACCGAGACGGAACAGATGCGGGAACAGGCCAACTCGGATTCCAACAGTCATGAAATTGACGAAAAGGAAATGGTTGCCGGCAGCGAGCAGAATAACGAGTCCGATTTTGAACGACTGCTGGAGATGGCCGAACAGTGGCCTGAAGACAATGTGACCTCGGCGACGAAACCTTCTTCCAATCGTATCAGCGATGATATCGAACGCAATAATGATGCGGTCGCCAATATTACCGAACGACAGCAGACGATCAACGAATACCTGGTTGAACAGTTTCATTACTTCAACTGCTCTCCGGAAATCAAAGAGTTTGGCGAATACCTGATTCAGAACCTGGACCATAATGGTCGCCTGCAAAGCTCCCTGCCCGAGATTGTGCAGGTGTATGGACATAAGATAACTCAGGAAGAAGCGGAAACCGCCCTGCATCTGATTCAAAAATGCGATCCGCCTGGCGTGGGAGCCCGGGACCTGCAGGAATGCCTGTTGTTGCAGTTGAAGCCAGATGCGCCCTATCGCGATGTGCTGGTGACTCTGATCACTTCCCACCTGGATGACTTGGGGCAGAATCGACTGCCTGTGATTCAACGCAAGACCGGCTATTCGATCGATATGATCAAGAACGCCATGTCGTACCTGCGGTATCTGGATCCGTTTCCCGGTCGGGGATTCGAATCAGAGCCCGTGCTCAAAGTGACGCCGGATGTGTTTGTGAAACTGGACAAAGACGGCAAATACGTGGTCGAGCTGGAAAACGAATACACGCCTCCCCTGCGTATCAGCCGGGGTTATGCCCAGATGCTGCGTAACAAAGCCGACGATCAGACCAAAGACTACATCAAAAAGAAAATCGACGCTGCCAAGTGGTTGATCGAAGCCATCGAACAGCGACACAGTACACTGAAACGGGTCGCCCAGGCGATTGTGGATTTCCAGACCGAGTTTCTGGATAACGGACCTGAGTTCATCGTCCCCTTAAAAATGCAGCAGATTGCCGACGTGGTCGGGGTCCACGTGACAACGGTTTCGCGTGCCGTCGATGACAAATGGATCCAGACTCCCCGCGGACTGTATCCCCTGAAACGCTTCTTTGGTGGTGGGACGAAAACCTCCGATGGTGAAGACGTCGCCTGGGGCATCATTCGCCTGAAACTCAAGGAAATCATTGATGGGGAAGATAAGAATAAGCCCCTCAGCGATGATGCCCTTGTGGACGCCTTGTCCCAGGAAGGCTATAACCTCGCCCGCAGAACGGTGACCAAGTATCGGAAAGCGATGAATATCCCGTCTTCCCGTCAGCGACGTGAATATTAACCAGACTCAGAGCTGATGCTGCCAGCCACTTCGTTTCAGGGAGATACGGGAGCCATCTTCCTGCAGCAGAAATGCCCCCTGCTCTGCTGTGATTTCACCCAGATGCGTCAACGCGATTGCGAGGGGATTCTGTTTCAGCAGTCGTTGTCCTTCGTCGGGTGAGACGGTAAACAGCAACTCGAAGTCCTCTCCGTCAGAGATCGCTTTCTGCAGACGCTCTGCAGAGGAAAGTTCCGTGGAGATGAGCGGGCTGATCGGAATCTGTTGCGACCGGATCACCGCACCCACGCCCGATTCTTTCAGAATATGCTGGAGATCCGAAGCCAGCCCGTCGCTCAGATCGATCATCGATTTGATGGTCACGGTTTCCCTCAGGGTGGCTGCTTCCCTGACGCGGGGTTGAAATGTCAGGTGATGCGAACCGAGGCTTCCCCCCAGCGCGCCTGTCACGAAGATCCAGTCGCCTGGCTGAGCGCCAGAGCGTTTTACGGAATGTGACTGTGCAGCGGTGCCGAGGATGGCGACATTGATCACCAGCGGGCCGTCCCAACTGTTCGTGTCACCGCCGGCGAGTTGTGTCTCAAATTCTGCTGCAAGTTGCATGACGCCCTGCATCACTGATTTAGCAAATTCGGAACCCCGTGATCGAGGCAATGCCAGACTGACGAGTGCCGAATGAGGGGTGCCCCCCATGGCTGCCAGATCACTCAGATTGACGGCCAGGGCTTTGCGACCGGCCAGTTCGGGTGTGGCGGGAGGAAATGTGAAATGTGTCCCCTCCATCAGCATGTCAGTCGCCAGTAACAGTTCTGAATTCGCCGATGGCTGCAGTATTGCCGTATCATCGCCGATTCCCAGCAGGTCTGAATGCGACGTGCCCCCCTGTGAACGAATCCATTCAATGAGTTCAAATTCGTGAAATGCAGTCATAATGATACGGTCTGAGGCAATGATGTCTTTGGGCTTGAAAGACGTACAACGCCTTCCTGTCAACAGCCTATCATAACAGTTTCTGCTCTCGGCCTGCGAGTGTGCTCAATCTGGTTTTATGACGCTGGCAGGATCTGAGCGCTGTTGGTCTCAGCACTGTTAATAAAAGAACCCGACACTCGTGGAAAGAGTGCCGGGTTTGATGGATCAGTATGAACTGATTGATGGATCTATTATAAACTATGGTTCTCTCAATACCGGCCTGACAAGACTTTACGGCGAACTCGTCAGGTTGAGCGGCAGATGACCATAGAGGGTTTCATTCTTGCGGAGAATATAAAACTTCAGTGGGTTGAAGCTGGGGAGCTTCGAGTTGCTTAAGACATAAGAAACGTTGCTGAGGTTAACGGTTTCCCAGATATGCAGTCCGACGAGAATGTCGCCGCGACGCATGCCGTTCATGGCTGCCGGACTCTGGGGACGCACTTCTTCGATCAGCATGCCCCCCTCGTAACGGGGATTGAGCAGATGCTTTTGGGTTTCAGGAACTTTGCTGATGCGGATTCCCAGGACTTCCCAGGTCTTTTCAAGTGTGGGGTCGTTCGAGATCTCATTATTCTGTGCCCGTACGATGGGAGCACTGACTGGTGTGGTCCGCACAACCGAACCGCTGTCGGCCAGCGTGATCTGCACGGTCTGTGTTTTTTCTTCCCGGCGGATTAACAGGTCAATCGTATCACCGGGCTTGTGTCCCATGAAAGCACGTTCCAGGTCAACACGATCCACAACGTTGACGGAACCGGCCTTCATGACGATGTCATCTTTCTTGAGACCGGACTTTTCAGCGGGGCTGTCTTTGGCTGGTTCGCCGAGTACCAGCATCTGTTTGTCGCCCTGTTTAATGTCGTTAGCCAGGATACCATGGTAGGTGTGATCCAGGAATTCTGTGCTGATCAGGTCGGCAATAATTTTGCGGGCATCATCAATGGGAATGGCAAAGCCGATTCTCTGGGCACCGGCACGAATCGCCACGTTAATCCCCACAACTTCGCCATCAAGGTTCAGCAGCGGACCACCACTGTTACCGGGATTGATACTGGCGTCGGTCTGAATCAGATTTTTATAAGATTGTTTTTCGTTGACTTCAACGTCCCGCGACAGTGAGCTGATGATGCCGGAGGTGACGGTGTGTTCGTATCCAAACGCGTTGCCGACCGCGATCACGGTTTCGCCCAGCATCAGGTCCGAAGAGGTTCCCGGAGGCATTACCGTCAGTTTTTTGTTGGGATCAATCTTGATGATCGCCAGATCCTCACTCTGATTGGACGAAATCACCCGCGCATTATAGGTGCTGCCATCCAGCATCGTGACGCGCAACGAATCGACTCCATCAACCACATGGTGGTTCGTGACGATGTATCCACGGGGGTCCACGACGATACCGGTTCCCATCCCATTGACTTTGCGGTTTTTTCCAGAACCGAAAAGCGAGTCTTCTGAACGGGCCGTTTTCTCACTGTGAATGTTAACCACAGAAGTCTTGGCACGTTCAATAGCGCGAACAAGGGGTGTTTTCCGTATGTCGGAAGCAACACTGTTCTCACAAAATGCCACTGATCCTGTTACAATCAGAACAGCGCACATGGTGAGTTTAATAAAGCACTTAATCATTCGGTGGCTCAGTTCATCGAGGTGGCGGTGCGATTGCTCGCGAGTCCTAGTTCCATCTACCGACCGGAGGCGATCCATCAATGCTCCGTAGAACTGCATATCGGAATGATTTAATAAGCGCCTTAATCATGAACAGAGTCTGTGGAATAGTTTACCTAGTTCACAACCCACCACTCTAGGCAATCCATGCCGGTTAAGCGGTCTGTAGTTTCGATAAAATATCGCAGAGATGGGAAAATGTCTCATGCCCACAGGGGGCAGAGTCTCTGGATGTGGCGAGATTCAACCAGATATACGTAAGTGGAGCGACTGTAGGCTCCTGCGATCTGAATCTTGAGATCGATTTCATTTATTTACGATTTTATCGAGTTTCTTTTTTAACACTTTTTTCTGCTCAGCCGGCGCTTTCTCGATTGCCTGAGTGAGAGTATGGGATGCTTTGTCCAGATGCTGATCTGCCTGATACGCAGTCGCCAGCGTGTCCAGTAGATTCCAGTCATCGAAACGGGGCAATTCACACGCCTTCCGGGCATGTTTGACTGCCAGAACCGGGTTTTGAAATTTTGTGTCAGAGCAGGTTGCATATAACCAGGCGATATCGTTATGGGCCACCGCTGAAGCAGGGTTAAGCTCCAGTGCTCTCTGGTAATCTTTGATTGCGGATTCAAACTCGGACTGCTGTTCCCAGATGGCAGCACGATTGCTGAATACTTCGGATACGAAGTTGTTGGCCTTGATTGCCTGGTTGAAATCCTGCAATGCCTGATCGAACTGATTTAATTCCCGATGGGTGATTCCCCGGGCATTCAAAGCGGCCACCATATGAGGCTCCTGTTGGATCGCTTTTGTCAGATCATCCACTGCAGAGTCCAGCTGTTTCTGTTCCAGTCTGATCAGACCGCGTATGTAGTACGCGTTGGCATCTTTCGTACTCAGTTGAATGGCGTGGTTCAGATCAGCGAGCGCCAGATCATACTCCCGCTGCAGCCGCCGGATATTTCCCCGATTGACATAAATGGGGGCGTTCTCCGGTTTGAGCTCCAGTGAGGCCGCAAAGTCCGACAGTGCCGCGGGATAATTCTTCAGGACCTGTTGAGCGATTCCTCTTAAATGATAACGCTCGGCGGTCGGCTCGGTTTCAATAAACTGATCAAGAACAGAAATCAGATCCTCCGCTGATTTCAGTTCTGCTGCTTTAATCCAGCCCCCCTGCAAAGGAATCCAGAGCCATTCCTGGTTCCGCTGAGTCGCGACCAGCACTTCTCCCGGGTTCAACTGACGTAAGACTCCACTGCCGGTCTTCAGCTCCGCCCCTTGTGTCGCCACGATCATAGTCTCGGAAAAGATCTCTGGCTGCCCGCAATATGTGTACTTAAGACCATACGGACTGATCACCAGAAGCAGAGTCAGCTTGTACAGAATGAATTTTAAGGTTGTGTTCATAGATGCTTGCCTAATATTGACTTAACTATTCAATCCAGAGAATTGTTAGTTTTTTGATATAATTAGTATAATTCGTAGAATTCCTATATTAACATGTTATTCTATAGCAATGTTCGACTCTTTCCCAAACTAAAGGGAATGAGAAAACAGAGATTATTCATTTTTTCGCATCATGAATATCAAAACAATATGAGCCAGACAACATGAGCCAGATAACATGAAAGGGGAGAATCGTGAAACCAATGCTTAAGTTACTTTGTGCTGTGGGAGCCATCATGATGATGACATCGGCAGCCCAGGCAGGAAAGTGTCATTCACAGCAGTGTTGCGTGAGTGCAGCACCTTGTGTAAGCGGCTGTAATCCATGCGCGACCGTCGCATGTAAACCGGCATGCAGGACTGTGGAACGAACTGTAATGGTTCCCGAAATGGTCACCGAAGTCCGTAAGGTCAACTGCACTGCCTATCGCACCGAAACGCGGCAGCGGGATGTGACGATTTATGAAAAAGTTCCAGAGATCAGAGAGGTCAATCATACTTATACCGTGATGGTCCCCGAGGTCCGGACCCGCGAAGAAAAGTATGTGGTCTGCAAGCCGGTCTGGCAGACGTCCCAAAAGACGTACACGGTCAATGTGCCTTACTATGAAACACAGACCGGAGTCCGTCAGGTTGAGAAAACATTCTGGAAAGATGTGGAGCAGCAGTATACGGTCAATGTCCCCTATACCGAAAAACGGACTGCCACCCGCCAGGTTCAGAAAGTGGTCATGAAGGACGTGGTTCAGGAATATACAGTGAATGAGCCTTACACAGTCAAGCGAGAAGGCACGCGGACTGTGATGAAATGCGTTCCCGTCAAACAGTACCGCACTGTCTGTGAAGATCAGGGGCACTGGGAAGACCGTCCGATCGAAACAGCGTGCCCTGCTCCTGTCTGTGGTGGTTGTGGAACTTGTGGTGACTGCTGCCAGCCAGCCTGTGTTCCCGTCTGCACACAACGCGTCTGGGTTCCTAAAATCGTGCAGAAGCAGGTCGAGTACACCGCCTATCGTCAGGAATGCGTGCAGGTACCCTTTACCTATGAGGTTCAACTTTGCAAGCCGGTCACTAAAACCAGAACCGTTCAGGTCTGTGAAACCGTGTGTGTGCCGGAAAAATACACATACGATATCCAGCTCTGTAAGCAGGAAGTAAGGACCCGTATGGTTAAAGTCTGTGAGGTGAAATGCGTGCCTCAGGAATTTACTTACCAGGTTCAGAAGTGCCGACAGGAAACACGAACCTGTGATGTGAAAGTCTGCTCGTTCGTCAAAGAGGAAAAATCACGACTGGTAAACTATACGGTCTGTGTACCTCAGCAGAAATCCTGCACACGAAAAGTGACCGTTTTCAAATGCGTGCCTCAAGTTGTGCAGCAGGCCTATACGGTTTGTGTGCCTTACACAGTACAGAAAGAAGTTCAGGTTCAGGTCTGCCGACAGGTGGCAAAGAAAATCGCCGTACAGGTACCTGACTGTGCTCCCTGTCCCACAGATTGCACTACCTGCAATTAACATGGAATCAGTCTGAATCGGTTTCAATCAGATGAGAATCAGCCTCATACTTTCGGGTATGAGGCTTTTTTAATAGACTGGATGGCAGAACACTTTCCGGACGATTCCAGCAACGAGAAGACTGATGACTGATTCCGCTTTGAATTCTAACCGACCCGAACGATTTGATGACGAGTTTGACCGTCTGCTTCAGACGATCTCGAAACTGTCTGAAAACGGTGATTCCGAGACGGCATGGCCTGCGGCAGCCTGGGAGGCAATCAGGCAGGCAGGAGTTCTGGGCTGGAACGTACCGCTGGAATTCGGCGGGGCCGATCTGAATCCTGTGGAGATGACGTTCGGCTATATCAGACTTGCCGAGGCCTGTCTGACCACCACTTTCGTTCTGACCCAGTTCAATGCGGCCTGTCAGCGGATCAACTGGTCGCAGGACCAGGAGTTGAAAACCAGGGTCTTCAAGGAACTGGCAGCGGGCGAGAAATTTGCCACCGTCGGGATTTCTCACCTCACGACATCGCGTCAGCACTTAAGCAAACCATCGGTGACCGCAGAGCGAGTACCAGCGGGCTGGAAGCTGGACGGCTTTGTGCCCTGGGTGACCGGAGCAGTCCATGCCGATTACATCGTTACCGGTGGCGTGTGTGAAGAGGGAAGCCAGATCCTGGCACTGGTTCAGACCGATCAGGAGGGAGTCGCCCCGCAGCCGCCCATTGAAATGTTATCGATGACGGGTTCTCAAACCGGTGCCGTGAAGCTCAACCAGGTCATCGTGCCAGATCAGTGTCTCATCGCGGGCCCGGTAGAGAACGTGATGAAACGGCCCGACGGCCAGGGAGGCGCCAGATCTCTGACGACATCAGCACTCGCGCTGGGAGTTGCCGGCAGAGCAATAGCGAAACTCGGTGAAGAAGCAGCGAAGCGTCCCGACCTGCTGGAGATATACCAGCCGTTCAATACTGAATGTGAAGGCATCTGCGCTGAAATGTTTGCAACCCTGAAAGCCGGAACTTTGAACGGCGGATTTTCCGAAAATATTCGCGGGCAGTCGAATTCGCTGGTTCTGCGTGCTTCCCAGGCACTGCTGGCTGCGGTCAAGGGAGCCGGTTTTGTCAAAGGGCATCCCGCTGAGCGCGCCATTCGCGAGGCGATGTTTTTCCTGGTTTGGTCCTGCCCGCAACCGGTGGTGCATGCCAACATGAAAGAGTTTGCCTGCGTACTCGATTAAGCTTAAGCAGACTCGCGTTCTGCTATTTTTCGCCGGCGAGTGCTTCCGCCAGATTAATCACATGATCCCGCACGCGACGCAGGGCATTTAATGTCGACGTGTACGAGACATTGATATAAGGATCCACCTTTTCAGCTGACAGGTACTCCAGGTGTTCGCGCTGCAGTGTTTTGACCTTGTGTTTGATTTCTGTTCCGGAGCGAATCGTAGCAGAAACCACATCGGTGTGAGACTGCTGGTAAGCGGTCGTCACATGGTTCAACTGCTTTTCAACCATCGTGAGCAGATCCAGCAGTGAATTATTATGGGCGTCATCAAAGACCCTGCCCTGCTTGTTTAATTTGAGCCTGAATTTGGCAATCCGCTGCAGGTAGTCACTGATCGATTCGTATTCATCCGCCATGCGCAACTGGCAACGTCCTTTGGAAATGACTTCCTGTGTCAGATCCATGGCCAGCAGATGGGTGATGTAGCTGGTCACTTCATCCTGCATCCGATCCAGATCTTCTTCATACTGAAACAATTTCTCAACATCTTCCGGTTCGGGTTTCTCTCGCGACAGGATCCGGTATAGGATCTGGGCCATTTCATCACACATCACTCCCATTTTAATCACGACTCCCCGTGACTGATCAATGGCCAGCGCCGGCGTTTCCAGGATGCGGATATCCAGACTTTGCAGATGGGAGATTTCCTGAGGCTGATCTTTGACGAGCCGTGTTAATAACGTGGCAATGATTCCGGAAAACGGCAGGAATACAATCGTATTGACAATGTTGAATACCGAGTGAGTGGCTGCAATCGCCAGGGGCGCGTTGGAGTAGATGGTTTCCCCATTCACCACGGCTGTCTGGGTCACATCGACATCAATGATCCAGGGGATGAAACGGACGTACCAGAAGAAGATCGTCGAAATCCAGATGACACCTGTAATATTAAACAGAAAGTGGAAATAAGCGGCACGGCGGGCATTGGTCGTGGTGCCGATGGAAGCCAGTAGCGCAGTGACGGTGGTGCCGATATTTTCTCCGAGAACCAGGGCAGCAGCCGTTTCAAAGGGGATCAAACCGGTTGTCGCCAGGGAGATCGTAATCCCCAGCGTGGCAGATGAAGATTGCACCAGTACCGTCAATATGCAGCCCACCAGCATGCACTGGTAGAGTCCGATAAATGTGTTAGCCTGGAACTGCAGAAACCAGGTCTTGAATTCGGGCATATCTTTGAGAAATGCACAGGCATCTTTCATGAGATCCAGCCCGAAAAAGACCATACCCACCCCCATGATGGCTAACGCGGTGTAGCGCAGTTTTTCATTTCTGGAAAACAGGTAAACAAACGCGGAAACCCCCAGAATGGGCAGACCATACTTGCCGATTTTCAGCACGAGAATCCAGCCTGTCACCGTGGTCCCGACGTTCGCACCCATGATCACACCGATGGCCTGGGTCAGCGACATCAGGCCCCCGTTCACGAAGCCGACGGTCATGACGGTGGTCACAGAACTGGACTGAACCAGTACAGTGACCAGGAACCCGACGAGTGTTGCCAGGATCCGGTTATTGGTGACAGCACCGATCAGCCGCCGCAAACCGGCTCCTGCAATCGATTGAAGCCCCTGGGACATGTATTTCATTCCCAGGAGGAAGATCCCCAGACCTCCGATGAGGGTGGTCGTCATTTCAAACATTTTGTCTTTGAACCTATCGTGTTGGTAATTACCCCAAAGAACAGGAATGGGGGTGTCTGGCAGGTGTTCATCTGAATTGATTGTTGTTAAGATTGTGCTTATTTATTATGAAGATTTGGTGATTTTACAAGGCTCTGAGCGGACTGTCTTTCAAGACAGAACTAAAATTATGACGCTGGTCCTTGTGCGTGGGAGTCTCTGACGGTAAATCAGTTCATAGGCTGGTCTGAGACCGGTTCACGCGAAAATAGAGAGAAAACAGGGAAACCTGTTCAGGTGTCAGAGAAATGAGCCCCCGTAGCTCAATTGGATAGAGTGCTGGCTTCCGAAGCCAGAGGTTGCTGGTTCGAGCCCAGCCGGGGGTATTTTCGAAACAAGAGATACTACAAGTTTCAGATCAGTTCCCTGATCGGTGCGCCGTGTGGCAATATAGGCATGGGGCGGCCGCTGAGGTCGAGGAACTCGTGGTTCTGGTCGATGCCCAGGAAATGGTAGACGGTTGCCAGCAGATCGTTGGGATCGAGCTTGTTATCTTTGGCGTATTCCCCCTTGGCGGTCGTTGAGCCGATTACCTGTCCCATGGGAGCACCACCCCCGGAGACCAGGACCGACATCGCACCCGGCCAGTGGTCGCGGCCCGGTTGCATGACTTTGCTTTTCGTTCCCGGCTGTACGGTGATGCGGGGCGTGCGACCGAATTCACCCGAGACGACCAGCAGCACTTTTTTATCCAGGCCACGGGCGTAAATATCTTCAATCAATGCAGAGACAGCCCGGTCGAACGGCGGCATCCGCACACCCAGGTCGTAATACAGGTCGCCGTTGATCGCGTGGATATCCCAGTTGCCATGGATGCGGTTTTTCTCGGTGCCGGGGATGTCTGGATTGTTCATATACATGGTGACGAAGCTGGTGCCCGCTTCGACCAGACGTCGTGCCAGCAGGGCGCGCTGGCCCCATTTGTGTCTGCCATAGCGATCGCGGGTGGCGTCGCTCTCCTGTGACAGATCAAAAGCTTTGCGGGCTTTGTCACTGGTGAGCATACCCAGTGCCTGCTCGTTGATGCTGTCGAGCGCTGCCATCGAACCATGCAGGTCGACGTCTCTACGGAAGTTGTCAAACGATTGCAGCAGACTCAGCCGGTCATCGAGTCGATCTTTGACACTGTTGGAAACCGAGAGGTTGGGCACGGTATAGCCCGGGGCACCCGGATTGCCGCCGACAACAAAAGGCATCGCAGATTCTCCCAGGTAAGCGCTGCCACCACCATACGCGCGGGCAGAACTGGCAACGTAGTTGGGTACACCCACGCGACGCTGTTCGCGCATTTTGGCGACAATCGGTCCGACCGTGGGAAATTCCGAGATCGGATTGACGCTCTGTGTTTTACGACCGCTCAGGAAACGGACCGAGCCGCGGGCGTGTTGTGAATCTTCATGCGAGATCGAACGAATGATCGAAAATTTGTCCGCGACTTTGGCGTGCAGCGGGAGCAGTTCGCAGATTTCCATGCCGGGAGCCCGGGTCGAGATGGGATTGAGCTGCCCGCGGTAATCGCTGGGGGCATTCGGTTTCATGTCATACGTTTCCATGTGACTGGGCCCGCCCAGCAGCCAGATGAAAATTACGGCGGTATCTTCCCGGTTCCCTGCCTGGGGATTGAGCGAATTGGCCAGCACGCGCTGCCGCAGCAGGTCGGCGAGCCCCAGCCCTCCCAGCGCCATGTAACCGGCTTCCAGAAAACTGCGTCGTGACATCGGTCCGGGACAGTAAATGGAACGGTCAGCACTCATGGAGTTACCTCTGGCATGCAGAAACAGGCAGGAAAATCAGAGTACTACCGGGAGATCCCGGGAAAGTACATAAGCAGGAATTACGCAGGATTGTTAAGTTGCGATTCTAGCCGGGCGGCTGGATACACACAAGCGGAAATTGATGCGTCTGGGGTTTCCGGCTGATTTTCTGCACTGGTTCCTTCCCTGCAGGCGCGCATACTGGGCCTGTCAGGGAGTCCTGCTGGTTTTCAGGAGTTCATTCAGAGTAGTCAGTCGGTTTAGTAACCGTGGCGGGACGTCAGGAGAGTGCGGGGGTGGGGTTCCGTCCGGACAGGGGCAGGAAAGCGCGGGAGCGCTTCCTCCAGCTGTCCAATTTTCTGGAACCAATTCAGGAAATCGTGCCACAAAAAGCGAGAGAAAACTGTGAGTTTCCACGCGCTGATTCCTGGTTGGATATTTCCTGGGTCACCGTTTGCTTAGCCTGCTCGGGGCGGGAAATCTGAATCTCCCGGGGAGCAGCGATGCCGATGCGGACGGCTCCTTTTCTGTTATCCAGAATCGTGATCTGGATGTTGTCTCCAATTTGAATGGTTTCGTTGATTTTGCGGGATAAGACCAACATTAGTAGACTCCTTCTAATCAATGTGGAAGAGTAGTGTGTGTAGAACAATCGTGTAGATTGCCTGTTGTGGGGCTGGAAACGGTTCGATTTTACAATCGTGGGGTCGTTCCGCTTGTTACCGAAATTCTGTCAGGTTCGGTAGGTAGAATCAGGCAACCAAGGGCATTAATGAGTCAGTTATTCAACTCAATTCAGCAGTAATTTGCTGTCGCGTCTCTCAATGTAACCAGGCGCTCGCACCTCCAGCGGCGAGCATGCGGCCGGCACCTGCCGGGCAAGTAGTTGATTGCTGGCGCGAAATTTAGCTCTTCCTCTTTTTTTATGCAATACCATTTTTGACAATTTTACAAAATTATGTGTTTCATCAGTAGGATGTCCCGTCTCCTGATTTTGTGATTTAAGCGAAAGTGTAGTCTGGATAAGACTTTCAGTACGCATCGAATCTGAGACTTCTTTTGCATTCTCTGGTCGGGGGAAATACAATATCACCAGCAACCACGCCAGCCTGAGCGCTTTCGACTACTGCCTGACTGCATCCATGAGTTCCTTGCCGCAGAGAACTCTCTGCATGTATCCAGTAGATTCGGATCCAGGCGGACAGAATTCCTTTTAGACGGGAAGCATGAAATGATCGATTGTCAGAGAAAAAATGCAAGGTTTCATTGCAGGCAGGGGACATTCACTGTGTCTGGTTTGATTCTGCTTTTGTTAATGTCGCCAGTGGCTTCAGCAGGCTTTGACTCTGACGAACCGATCGAAGCCCGTCGTCCTGACATCCCTGTCGCGGCAACCGGTTCAATGCTGGCTGCTGAGGATCTCGCGGAACAGGCGAAGTCCTCTGTTGTTGCCGTTTCCTATGCGGGCCGCGATGGTCAGCAGGCGGGACTGGGAACCGGTTTTGTGATCAGCGCTGATGGTCTGATTGCGACGAACCTGCACGTGATTGGTGAAGCACGACCGATATCGGTGCAGTTTACTGACGGAAAGAAATACGACGTCAAAGAGGTCTATGCAACGGATCGACAGATGGATCTGGCTGTGCTCAAGGTGGAAGCGAAAGATTTGTCTCCGTTACCCCTGGCGAAACCCGGTTCCCTGAAGCAGGGAGCAGAAGTCATCGCGCTGGGTAATCCTCAGGGGTTACGTTACAGTGTAGTGAAAGGGGTGAATTCGGGAACCCGTGAAATTGATGGGAAGCCCATGATTCAACTGGCGATTCCGATTGAGCCGGGAAACAGTGGCGGCCCGGTTCTGGATGCGCAGGGACATGTCCAGGGAATTGTGACTTTGAAATCTGCCGTCACACGGAATCTGGGTTACGCAGTGAATATCAGCGCTCTCAAGGGGTTGCTGGAAAAACCGAACCCGGTGCCCATGAACCGCTGGTTGACTATCGGAACGCTCGACGAGCGGCACTGGAAACCGCTGTTCGGCTCGCGCTGGCGACAGCGTGCCGGTCGCATCATGGTAGAAGGATTCGGATCTGGCCTGGGCAGTCGTTCGCTGTGCGTTTCCCAGGAAGACCTGCCCGAACTTCCTTATGAAATTGCCGTCGAAGTCAAACTGGATGACGAGTCCGGCGCAGCGGGGCTGATCTTTTATTCGGATGAAAATACAAAGCATTACGGTTTCTATCCGAGTAACGAGAGTTTACGGATCAGTCGCTTTGATGGTTCGGATGTGTTTTTGTGGCGGGTGATTGAGGAAAAGAAATCCAACTCGTATCGTGCAGGGGAATGGAATCAGCTCAAAGTCCGCTTGGAGACGGACCGCATTCTCTGTTATGTGAATGATGAGCAGGTTTTCGAAGTCAGGGATCAGCGCTATACCCAGGGAAAAGCGGGGTTGGCCAAGTTCAGAGACACGGTGGCATCCTTTCGGGGATTTCAGGTAGCCCGCGATATTCCCCCCTACCGCCCTTCCAGGGAAACCGCACAGAAGATACTTGATCTGACTGAAGACCTGCGCGTAGATCGACCGCCACATGCTGCCCTGATTGAAGAGGTTGTCAAAGAAACGGATGAGAAGCGGGCACAACAGGCATTGCAGGAACGGGCTCGTTTACTCCAGAAGCAGGCCGAACGTCTGCAGCAGTTAGCCCAGTCGATCCACGAACGTGCCGTACGCGATGATCTGGAGCAGCTGTTCGAAAAGCAGAAAGAAGCAGACATCGACTTACTGACAGCCGCCCTGCTGGTGGCGAGGCTGGACAATGCGGAAGTGGAAGTGAAAACCTATCTCAACCAGGTCGCTGCCATGACAAATGAAATTCAGAAAATGCTGCCCGCCGAGGCGACCCCGAAAGCAAAACTCAAAGCACTCAATGATTACCTGTTTCGCGAAACCGGATTTCATGGAAGCCGCACGAATTACTACAGCCGTTCCAACAGTTATATCAATGAGACGATCGAAGATCGTGAGGGACTGCCGATTACACTGGCAATCCTGTATATGGAACTTGGACGACGGTTGGGCCTCGACATCGAAGGCGTGGGATTACCGGGGCATTTTGTGGTCCGTGTCAATTCGACTTCTGAAAAGGGGGAACTGGTTGATGTCTTCGAAGGAGGCGAAGTGGTGAGCGAGGAAGCCGCTCGGGCAATTGTTGTCTCTGCGAACAGTGGCCGCTTTGATGAAGAATTTCTCAAGGCCCAACCGAAAAAAGAAATCATTAAACGCATGCTGAGGAATCTGCTGAACCTGGCGCGAGATGATGAAGACGTCCAGGCAATGCTGCGGTATGTCGAGACGATGATTGCCATTGATGAAGATCTGCTGCAGGAACGCTGGTTACGGGCCGTCTTACGTTATCAGACAGGACGAATTTCCGAAGCGATGGCTGATGCCGATTTCCTGCTGGAAAAATCTCCAGAAGGGTTTGATCTGCGCCGCATCCACGAGTTTCGTGATTATCTGGAGACAGTAAAACAGTCTGAATAAGCAGAACGGCTGATTTGATTTGAGCGGTACGATCAGAGACGAGCTGGCTCAGACATGCTCTCTGCCGGCCGGTGTTGTCGGTCGAAATTAGTTTGCTTTCTGCTGACTGTCCGGCTGCGAACCCATTTTCGCAACCGTGGTACTATGGCATTCGTGATAATTATTCCTATACTCAACTGTTCATAAACCGTAATCGGATCAGGCAACGTTACAAAAAATCGGTTCAAATACTTTTATCTGCATCAGCACGGGATTAATTGTTCCCCACCTTTCGGGAACAATCTGGATTCAGGATGAAGCCGGTCTTGTGCACATCAGGCATGGATTGAAAATAGCATGAGAAAAATCGGTTCCCTTCCCAACGGGCAGCAGGCAAAACGGTTCGAAGACTATCTGCTGACGACAGGTGTGGAAATCAAGGTGGAACAGTCCGACGATCAATGTTCGATCTGGGTCTACGATGAAGATCAGATCGAACCCGCCAAACGGGAATTGCAGGAATTTTCTACAAATCCTGATGCCGAAAAATATCAGGACGCAACCCGGCAGGCAGACGCGATTCGTGAGTCGAAAATCAAAAAGGCAGCGGACACCGCCCGCAAACAGGTCAATGTCCGCGAGACCTGGAATCAGCCTTTCACCAGTCGCTGTCCGGTGACAGCGATGCTGATTGGTGTCTCTGTGGTTGTCTATCTATTTATGCAGACAAATGAGTATGGAGAACAGATCAGGCAGGCTTTGAGTATCAGCTCCTTTCAAACATCAGGTAACATGATCCGCTACAGCCCTTATCTTCTGGATATTCGCGAGGGTGAAGTCTGGAGACTGGTGACACCGATTTTTATTCATTTTCGTGGCTCTTGGGGACTACCTCTGCATTTGTTATTTAACTGTTTTATGACATATCAACTGGGTGGTGCGATTGAAATGAATCGCGGCAGTACCAAACTGGTATTACTTGTATTGCTGGCAGCGATTCCATCTAATCTGGCTCAGTTTTACTGGTCGGGGCCGTCGTTTGGAGGTCTGTCAGGCGTGGTCTATGGAATGTTCGGTTATATGTGGATGAAAAGCCAGTTTGACCCGCAGTCTTCTTTTAATATTCCTCCCAACATGGTCGTGATTCTGATTGGCTGGTTTTTTCTCTGTATGACGGGCGTCATGGGGCCTGTTGCCAACCTGGCGCATGCCGGGGGACTTGGAATGGGAATGCTGATTGGTGTCGGCATGACATTTTTAAAGCAGCCGGGCAAATCGAAATGAACTCGGGGAATTCTCGGAGTCAGTGATTGTTGCCCCTTCGGGAATCGCCTATAATTCGGACAATGAATTGAAGATGCTGTTGAGTAAAGGACTGACAAAATTGCTGACCCTCTCTAGTGGAGCGAAATATCGGATGATGAATCGACAAAAATGGAGTTTAACCGCAGGGGTACTTTTCGTAATGAGCTTTGCTTCCCAATCATTTCTGACAGCCGCTGATGCCCCTCCCCCACCAGAAAAAATCCGGACCGTAGAAGGCATTACCGAGTATTCCCTGGCGAACGGCATGAAAGTACTGCTGTTCCCCGATGCGTCCAGTCCCAAGGTGACCGTGAATCTGACATTGCTGGTCGGCTCGCGACATGAAGGTTACGGCGAAACCGGGATGGCGCACCTGCTGGAGCACATGTTGTTCAAGGGGACGCCTACCCATCAGAATGTTCCCAAGGAACTGCAGGCCCGCGGTGCCCAGTTTAACGGAACCACCTGGTATGACCGGACCAATTATTATGAAACATTGCCAGCCACCGAGGATAACCTGGAATTCGCGCTGAAGCTGGAAGCCGATCGCATGATGAATAGTTATGTGAAAGCCGAAGATCTGGCCTCTGAAATGACAGTGGTTCGTAATGAATTTGAGCGGGGAGAAAACAGTCCTTCCCGGATGCTGATGCAGAAGGTGATGTCCTCCGCGTTTGAATGGCATAACTACGGAAAATCGACCATTGGTAACCGGGCTGATATCGAACGGGTGCCCATAGACCGCCTGAAAAGCTTTTACAAAAAATATTATCAGCCCGATAACGCGGTTTTAATTGTTGCCGGAAAATTTGATACTGACGAAGCATTAGAACTGATCAACAAGTATTTTGGTACCATTCCCCGGCCCGAACGCAAACTGGATCAGACCTATACCGAAGAACCTCCGCAGGAAGGTGAACGCATCGTGACGCTGCGGCGGATTGGTGAAGTTCCCGTGGTGGGAGTCGTCTATCATATTCCGGCAGCTGCCCACAAAGACATGGCTGCCATTGACGTGCTGGAATCCACCCTCACTGATGATCCTTCCGGTGTCCTGTACCAGGCACTCGTGAAGACCAAAAAAGCATCCAGTGTGTCCGGTTCTCTGTTTGCCTTACATGATCCCGGTGTGCTGCGACTGATGGTAGAAGTCATCAAAGGCAATGATCCCCAGGTCATTCTGGGAATCATGTTTGATACGCTGCAGACCGTCAGGGAAAAAGGGATTTCCGCCGAAGACGTGACCCGCGCCAAAGAAAAACTGCTGAAGCAGTACGAGCAGGCCGAGAATAACAGCTCGCGGCTGGCTGTGGAGCTATCAGAATGGGTCGCGATGGGAGACTGGCGTCTGCGCTTCCTGTATCGGGATGCGCTGGAAAAAGTGACTCCGGAAGATGTCAAACGCGTGGCAGATGAATACCTGAGAGAAAACAACCGGACGGTGGGAATTTTTGTTCCCGTTGAAGAAAGTCAGAAAGTCACGATTCCGCAGATCGATGATATTGCGAAAATGATTGGTGACTACCAGGGACGTGAAACGGTTGCATTGGGGGAAGATTTTGATGTCTCGCCCGAGAATATCAATAAACGTACTACTGTCAAAGCACTCGCCAGTGGTGTGAAGGTGGCGATGCTCTCCAAAAAGACGCGCGGTGAAGAGGTCAATCTGAACATGACGCTCCGCTACGGGACTCTGGAAAGCCTGCAGGGCAAAAAGACGGCCTGTGAATTTCTGCCCGCGGTCATGAAGCGAGGCACAAAAAACAGGACGCGTCAAGAGATTGAGGACGAACTGAATAAGCTGCGTGCCCAGTTGAGTGTTTCCGGTTCACCCGGCGAAATCAATATCGCGATCAAAACCCGCAGCGAGAGTCTTTCCAAAGTATTAAGCATCCTCAAGGAAATTCTCCGCGAGCCGACCTTGCCGGAAAACGAACTGGATGTGCTGAAATCGCAGCAGATCGCGACCCTGGAAAAACAGAAAACCGACCCCCAGTCACGGGCCATTCTGTCAGTGCGAAGTCAACTTCGACCCTACCCGGAGTCAGATCCGCGGTATGTGCCGACGATTGAACAGGAAATTGAACGGATCAAAGCGTTATCACAGAGTGATCTGCAGTTGCTGTATGAAAACTTTATCGGCGGCTCGACAGGAGAAATCGCCGTCGTGGGTGACTTCTCTGAAGACGAAGTGTATGCCCAACTGGGATCCATGCTGGATGACTGGAAGTCCCCCGCGCCTTACAGTCATATTCCTGCAGAGCCGCATGCGATTCCCGGAAATCTGACGGAAATCATTATTCCCGACAAAGCAAATGCGTTCTACTTTGGCGGCCTGACGTTTCCCATGAACAGCAGTTCTCCCGACTATCCGGATCTGATTGTCGCTGGCTCGGTGCTGGGATCCAGTGGGCTTTCCTCACGGCTGGGAGATCGTGTCCGACAGAAAGAAGGCCTGGCGTATGGCGTCGGGGCAATGATTCATGCGGATGCCGTTGACTCCCGTGGTTCGATTTCCCTGTATGCCAGCTGTAATCCTGACAACATGGAAAAAGTGGAAACGGCCATCAAGGAAGAACTGGCCTTGCTGATTGAAAAAGGGATCACAAAAGAAGAACTGGTCAATGCTCAGAAAGGCTACCTCGAACAGCAGGAAGTCTCCCGCACCAGCGATGCTTCTCTGGCATCCATTCTGACAACCAACCTGTTTGCTGAGCGGGATATGACTTACTATTCCGAACTGGAAACCAAAATCAACGCGGTGACTGCGGAAGCTGCCCAGCAGGCTTTCGCAAAGTATATCGATCCAGCGAAACTGATCATTACCGTTTCAGGAAGCCTGAAACAATAGTCGATTCCAGCAATGCAAGCCCTTCGGACAATCAATGTCCGGAGGGCATCGCTGGTCTGCCTGCCTGATGAGCTCCTTCGGCTCTTCTTCGTTGCTGTTGTGTGTATACACTATCGTCGTCACACCGCGTTTCAGAGATTGCTAAACTCGCTCGTCGATCAATCAACGTTGCTTGATTCTCGACTGATAACTGGTTACCTTGGTCCTTTCGACATACTGAGTAAAGTATTCTTAAGTAACTTAAATAAACCTTGGTATAGCAAGAGTTTGCAATGACAGACGAAGCAGCAAATTCACGGATTGAACAAGACCGTCAACTGATTCTGGACGCGAAGGCAAGAGGAACCGGTGCGAAGGTACTGGCTTATACAAAGCTTTCGGGCCCGGGCTGGTTACAGAGTGCCATTACGCTGGGAGGCGGCTCCTTAGCGGGCGGCCTCTATCTGGGGATTCTTTCCGGCTACCACCTGATGTGGTTGCAGCCTGTGGCGATGATTATGGGCGTCATCATGCTCAGTGCGATTGGCTATGTCGCTTTATCAACCAAAGAACGCCCGTTTGCTTCGATCAACACCCATATCAGCCCGGTCCTGGGCTGGGGCTGGGCGATTGCCACTCTGATGGCCAACCTCGTGTGGTGTATGCCTCAATATGCTCTAGGGACGGCTGCATTACAGCAGAACCTCGCACCGGAAATGATGGCTGGTGAAAGCGGGAAAGCGATGGCAGTCGGTTTGCTGTTTGTGATTTCTGCCGTCGTGATCTGGTTTTATGATTCCGGCGGATGGGGTATCAAGCTGTTCGAAGCCATTCTGAAAATTCTGGTTGGTATCGTAGTGCTCTGTTTCTTTGGTGTGGTCGCCAAAATGAGCATTTCGACGAATGATCTGGACTGGGCTAAAATTCTGGCTGGTTATATTCCGAACTTCAGCATGTTTGCGAATCCCTCACCAGAGTTTTCCGAAGTGCTTTCTCAGGCCGGTGGCTATGCCGATTACTGGAAAAACCTGATTGTCGGGAATCAGCAGAAAGTGATGATCACCGCAGCCGCGACTGCTGTCGGAATTAATATGACCTTCCTGCTGCCCTACTCCATGCGAGCGAAAGGCTGGGATAAGGATTTTCGTGGCCTGGCAATGTTTGACCTCTCGACAGGTTTATTCGTACCTTTTGTGCTGGCTACCAGTTGCGTTGTGATCGCAGCCGCCTCTCAATTTCATGCTAAGCCTGCAGCCGGCCTGTTGGGTGAAAAAAATGCAGAAGGCCAGGTAATTCAGGCAGATCCTGGTCTGTTGGGCCAGTATCACAAACTGCTGGATGCCCGTATTAAAACCGAAGTGCCCGCGTCAGAATGGAACGAATTGACGAGTGACCCGAGTGCCCTGGAACAGAAGCGGGCGGAACTGCCTCTTCCGGAACGTAAACTGGCAGCAATGCTGGTCAACCGGGACGCCTTTCAGCTGGCATCGTCTTTAACACCACTGGCCGGTGCGACCGTATCCCAGCTGGTTTTTGGTCTGGGTGTCGTCGCCATGGCGATCTCAACGATTATCATTCTGATGCTCATCAACGGCTTTGTGTTCTGTGAAATGCTGGGAGTGGCACCGCGCGGGATGTACCATCGCATTGGCTGTTTCATGCCGGCATTGACTGGTATGACAGGCGCGTATCTCTGGAAAGGTGAAGCCAAAGCCTGGTTAGCCGTCCCGACGTCCATGTTCGGCATGGTCTTGCTGCCAATCGCGTATGCGACCTTCTTCTTTATGATGAACTCCCCGAAAATTCTGGGCGATCGGATGCCCAGCGGAGGCAAACGTGTGGCTTGGAACCTGGCGATGGGGATTTCGACTTTGCTGGCGACCTTTGGCTGCCTGTGGAGTATCAAATCCAGTGATTACGCAGCGTATGGATTTATCGCGCTGGGGGCCTTCATCGGACTGGCTGTCATCGTGCATTTCGCACGCGGGAATGCAAATTCAACGCCGCCCGCTGCGGATGAGTGAATTCAGAGGTAGAAGTGCCGGGCAATTGTAGTGGAATTCTATTGCAGTTTGACCCGGTTCTCTGCGTCCTGGTCATTTTTTCTGGTGAAGAAAATTTTTGAAGGGCGAATTCGCAGTCGTTGTGCCCAGAAGCGAGCCAGCACTGCCAGCGTACCCATGCCATATTTCACGCAGCGTTTGAAACTGATGCTGGAGGATTCGGGAAAGTAGCGGACGGGAACGGGAATATCGCCGACCCGGAATTGAAAGTAGACTGCCTGGGCGAGTAGCTGGCTGTCAAAGACGAAGTCATTCGAGTTGTGTTCAAAGGGAATCGTTTCCAGAACCTCTCTGCGATAGGCGCGAAACCCACTGTGAAAGTCACCCAGGTTTGGTCCGAGCGCGATATTCTCGGTGATGGTCAGCAGTCGATTGGCCAGGTATTTCCAGCCAGGCATTCCGCCGGCCAGCGCTTCCTGGCGGGTCCGGATGCGGGAGCCCATGACAACGTCGCAGATCCCCAGCCTTAAAAGTTGGATGGCAATACCCACGACGCGGCTGTCGTACTGATAATCGGGGTGCAGCATGACGACATATTCTGCGCCATGTTCCAGCGCATACTGATAACAGGTCTTCTGGTTTCCCCCATAACCGCGATTTTCTTTATGCTTGATGACCGTCAGGCCGTGCTGCAGAGCCAGATCAACAGTTCCATCCGTACTGCCATCGTCGACGAGGATAATTTCGTCAACCACATCTGCAGGCAGATCGGCCAGTGTTTTTTCCAGCGTACCTGCTGCATTATAAGCGGGCATCACCACGATGGTCTTCCCTTGCGGAAAGCAGCTGCGTTCGATTTCAGCCAACAGGTGTTCCCTGTTCTGGAACTGCGACATGATCTCGGCGCTGTCTGGCGCCATGACGGGAACGGATGAAATCGTTTCCGATTCTGAAATTGACAGTGGTACCTGCACGTGTCTCTCCGGGTGTTTCGACATCAAAATATATGCGCAATGGGTCGCGCGTTATCCGAAGCAAGCTTAGCTTAAATTCAGAAGCCATGTGTGATCATTATCAGGGGGAGACGTCATGCGTCCATCTGAAGTATCGCGTGGACTGACTGAGCCGGTTGTACTGAAATTAGGGACTGGGCTGGCAATTGATGTTGCAGAGAAACAACATTTCCGGCAAAGCATGTGCAATTTCCTGTGAGCAACCTATGTTAAAAGCAGGTCGTGGTGAATCTACTTCTTACCGGACAGGACGAATGTCGAATCAAATTCAATCCGATCAGGGTGAACTCCCCTGGCAGTTATGCCAGGTGGTGAAACAGCAGTGGCGCGTCTGCTGCCTGCTGGCGCTGCTGGTTCTGATCAGTTTTGGAATGGCGATAAATTTTGATTTTGTCAACTGGGACGATCCCTGGTATGTCATCCATAATCCCCTGATCAAAAGCTGGGATCCCGACAATCTGCAGAAAGTGGCAACTCAGGTTGTCACCAGAAATTATGCGCCGCTGACCGTCTTCTCTTTTCTGCTGGATCATAGTGTGTACGGTCTCTGGGCCGGCGGTTATCATCTGACAAACATTCTCCTGCACCTGGTCAATGTGGTTCTCGTCTTCCTGTTAATTACCAGGCTGACCTGGAACCGGATGATTGGCTGGGCGACTGCAGCGGTATTCGCCATTCATCCCGTCCAGGTGGAAACAGTCGTCTGGATCTCTTCGCGGAAAGGATTGCTTTCAGGGGCATTTATCCTGGCATCGCTCTGGTACTGGCTCAGAAAAGATCGCACCCTGGAGCAGAATACCTGTGGATTGATCTGTTTCATTTGTGCCTTGCTTTCCAAGGCGTTAGCAGTTGTCGTGCCTGCGATTGTGTTCTGTTATGACTACTGGGTTGCGAAAGTGCCATTCCGGGAAGCAGTTAAAAAACAGGTGTTTCCCGGTTGTTGTGCCCTGTTGCTGCTGGTGATTACGATGCTGGCCCAGACCAGTGAACTGGGAGGCGTTCGCGATCACTTCGGCATGAGCAAACTGGAACTGATTTCGGTCGATACGGTGATCATGTCGAAGTACGTGCAGATGCTGCTCTGGCCTGGAACACGCTCTGTGCTGTATGACCCTCCGACCAGCGGGATCGCCTGGAACGTCACGATTTCTGTCATCTGCTGGCTGCTGACTGCGATTATGTTTGTCCGCATGGGGCGACGTCAGCCACTCATCTTATTTGCTGGTAGCACATTCATTCTGTTGCTGATACCGGTATTGAATTTATTTCCCATTACGACCTTGATGAATGACCGATATCTCTATTTACCTTCCATCCCCTTCTTTGCACTGATCTTTTCCGGTGCGATGCAGTTGCTGGAGCGATTGAGAGAACGCATTCTGGTGCCTGTTTTACCGAACATCTCGCGATCAGGCTATTTCATGCCAGCTGTTTTTGGTGTGCTGGTACTGGCCATGTTAACCCGCTTCAGCTGGCAGACAGAGCGTTATCTGATGATCTGGCGTGATGGGCTGACGCTCTGGCAGTACACTTCGAGACAAGTGCCCGAGATCCCGGTGGTACAGATTCAACTGGCTAACAGTTATCACAGCCAGGGAGATGCGCAGCGGGCTGTTACGATCCTCCAGGATGCACTGGAACAGACAGAGCCGGATGAACTGGACCGGGCACGTATGCAGCAGAAGATTCAAAATTGGTCGACCGCGAAATAATGCATCCCTGCGCCTGCAGAAATCAAAATTTCCGGGAACGGTTCCGAAGTCCTGGCAGAAATACGAATTGTTTTTTCACAGGCGATGATTGATGGAACTGCCGGAGCGGAAAAAAATTCAGGCGGGTCCAGCGGTTCTGCTGAAAATTCTCGGCTGTTGTTTTTTATCATCATGGCAGTAATTCACTGGCTGCGTAGAGTTTGCCGGGACTTGAGTGTTTCTTTATGTGAACCGGGTGTTTTTCTTAAAAAATATTTTGCAACTCTGCTTGACTGTTTTAACCCGTGACCTACTTTTAAGTGTGATCAGTTTGCTCAGCAGGATTTAAGCTGAAGCAGCGAGCACAACAGGTTTTGACATCATATCGGAAATATCTTCCGTTGTTATGTGAATTAAATATCTCCAATACCGTTTCTCTATCTCAGCTATGGGATACAGGAAATCTGCTCTTCTGAAGAGGGGGCATATTGGGAGCTTCATTTGAGGATGTAACTCAAAGAAGCAAATGTTTCGGGTGAGCTGTGGGAATCAGCGGACACATCGTGTCGTCTCTTCCCTGGCTTGGTTGTTTAGTGTCGATAAATGTGGTTCATGAATCGACTCCAATTGGAAAGAAAGAGAGCAACAACAATGAAGAATCTGACAAAGAGCATCAAGAACTTCCTGGTTTCAGAAGATGGTCCTACAGCTGTTGAATACGCTGTGATGCTGGCTCTGATCGTCATCGTTTGTCTGACTGCTATTCAGGCTGTCGGAACAAACGCCAATGCGAAGTTTGAAGAAGTACGTGATGCGTTGACCTAATAGCGGGCAATGTAGTACTGCAAAGTTAAAAGAAAATCGCTCAGTCGAATCATCGGCTGAGCGTTTTCTTGCGTATGCGATTCTCTGAAAGTCTGTTGATCGCTGTATCTGATAAGGTTTGTTTTTTTGAGTTTTACGCTGTTACGAATTTTGAGGAGAGTGTGGCATGTTTCCTTACTGCTTTGATGCCCCGGCAGGTGCGGTTTTGGAGTTGTTCATGATGATGGCTATGGTTGTCGTCTGGTTTACTTCCCTGTTGAGCTGTAGTCGCTGCTAGAATGTGTCCCGTTTAAACGCTGCGTCTCCAGGCCCATGGGGCCAGGTATCGTAGATTGTGAGACACTGAAATTAATTGTCATGCGCTCTGAATCAAGTACCACTGAATAAAGAATATCAATTGCCGTATCCGTTTGCACTCCCCTGGTCCGCTCAAGTTCTGGAGATCCGGATGCAGGTAGCAGACCAGTTCTGTTGGATCAAGGCATAGCGCAGAGTCTGCTGATACGAAAGTTTTAATACAGCAGAGACAGTCTTTCCGGATGCAGCTTCAACTCCGGCAGGCCCTCATTTCACACCCCGGCAGCAGGCCACCATAAACCAGAAAAATTTTAAGATATTCACTCCTCTGCCGCGCCTGTGACCTAAACTGAATAATAAGAATACAACTCTCATACCAGGCTGATCGTGTCGATCGTGTTTCGCATCATCTGGCAGACGATCAGAACTGAGTATCACTAACTAGCAATATCCCCAACGGAATGCTCTCAAATGCATTTCATTCAGACACGATAAGAAAGGCCATATTGATGGATTGGCAACAGTTACTTCTCGAGAATTGGCATGTTAAGTTTGTTTCCATTGTCTTGATTTATGCCGCATACATTGATGGAAAAGAACTGCGTGTTCCCAACTGGATCACCTACCCCATGGTGCTGTCCGGATTGATTTACATGACCTGGACTGGCGGACTGGCTGGACTGGGCTGGGGACTGCTGGGAATGGTCGTCGGACTGGCTACACTTCTCCCCCTGTACAGCGTTGGTGGCATGGGAGCGGGAGACGTCAAACTGATGGCCGGCATCGGTGCCTGGCTGGGTGTCAAAATTACCTTCTATGCATTTTGCGTGACTACAATCGTGGGCGCGATCATGGCTGTGGCCATGGTGCTCTACCGTAAGAACTTCTACAAGCATCTGGGGCAGGCTCTAGTGATTCTTGATGAATGGCGTTCGGTGAAGAACCCACGCGAACTGTCACGTATCGCTAAGGAACGAAAGCCAACCATGTTTCTGCTGCCTTATGGGATTCCCATTTGCATCGGATCGATTGCCTATTTCTTCTACGCAGGACTTCTGTAAGACGAAACAGGAACTCCCGCCTGCTGTGAAGACAGGGGGTGTGAGGCGAGTGCGGGCTTCAGGGTATTCGCGAGAAGCCAAGTGTTACAACCAGAATAACTTTTTCAAACGATAAAATCGTTATAAATTGAAGCGAAAGCTCTCGAAGTGCCGATGTTCTCCATGATGACAGAATTTTCTTTTTCTGTTCTCCTGTGAAAACAGATGCCTATCAGATTCGCCATTTCGGAAAACGGACTTGCATCCTGCGGGACACAAGCCCCTTTTCATCAGAGCTTCGCTGATATGTTTCTCTTTGATGGGTGACAGATATGAAAGTCAAGTCGTTGATGATGTTGGTGATCGCCGTCGGTTGTGGACTGGTTGCGATGTTGGGCGTGAGGCAGATCCTCAATAAGGATGACAAGCAGGTTGAAGTGAAAACGGCAGATGTTCTGATGACAATTGCTGAAATCCCGCCTGGTACTCCTTTAAATGAGTCCAACGTCAAATTCAAATCATGGCCGATTGATCAGGTACCGGAAGGTGCCGTGACTAAACTGGAACAGTATAAAGACCGCTCCATCAAGACCCGGGCCGTTCCGGGAGAAATCGTGATGAAAGCGAAACTCAGTGAACAAGGGGTTCGCGGAGCCTCGGTCGAAATTCCAGATGGGAAACGGGTCTTCACGACATCAGTGGATATGACCAAAACACATAGCGGTTTGATACTGCCTGGAGACTTTGTGGATGTGTACGTCACGTTCACAGCCCGCAAACCTGAAGGCGGTATGTCAACGATAACAAAAGTGATACTGGAACGGGTCAAGATCTTTGCGACGGACCATCTGACCGATGTCGGGGGTACAGAAAGTAATCAGGTTAAATCAAAGAATATTTCACTCTTACTGTCTCCCCGTGAAGGAGCCATGTTGAAACTGGCTGAGAAAAAAGGAGAAGTTCATCTCGCATTAAGGGCACAGTCTGATTCGACAAATTCAGAAGATGTGCAGTTTGATGATGACGAACTGGCTGAAGTTTTTTCGATCGACGGTAGTGAATACCTGAAAGATGGTGAAGAATCGACGCAAGGGGATGTAAAGAAAACAGAGAAACCGGAAGTGGTTCAACAGGAAAAAACGCCTCAGTCGGCGAAGCAGTTTCTGGATGAAGAACAGGAACCGCAGCAGATGACTTCAGTGGAAACCGAGGTCGAGCCACTGGAAGAACCGAAAAAAATGTGGCAGATTGAGATTTATTCCGGAGAAGAAAAAATCGTACAGGAAGTCGAACTTCTGGAAGAAGAAATCGAAGATCAGAAAGCAGCTCTGAAAGATCTGTGGGAAGTCTTTACAAACAAACAGAAACAGAAAATTAACTGAGATACGAGCCCCCCTGCTCTCTGACACAGACCGGGGGGAATTGATTGCGGGCAGAGAGAGTTCTCTCAACAAGTTATGGAATGATACCTGTTTTAGGGTGATTGCGGATAATTTCTGACATCACTCTGTAGTAAAAAAAATGTAAGGGGCACGGATGCTGGCCTTAAAAAAACACATGAGAGTGAAATGTCTGCCTGTTGTTCTCGTCGCACTGGTATGCAGCCTCATTGCATTACAGGCGTATGCCCAGGACGAGCAGCCTGCACCTCCCGGTGCGAGTGAACCTGTCGTACAGATCACATCTGAAAAGATGAAGCTGGAAGTGACAGAGAAGTTCTCCAAAATCCTCAAATTCGCGGGTAAGATCAAACGCGTGGACGGATTTGATCCGACTGTTTTGAGTGTCTCAGCACTCACTCCCAATGAGCTCCGCATCCAGGCCCTGATTCCCGGTGTGACCACACTGGTCATTACTGATGAAAATGGCAAAGTCTACACGATAGAGACATTCGTGAGTGGCGATGCACGTCACCTGCAGGCTTACCTGAAGGAACTGTTCCCCACTTCGTCTGTGACTGCCATCAAGGTTCAGGATTCGGTTGTCTTGCGTGGCTGGGTCACAGAACCTGAAGCCATCACGGAAATGGTGGAAATCGCCGAGCAGTTTTTTCCGAATGGCGTGTTAAATCAGATGAAGCTGGCGGGAGTACAACAGGTCCTGCTGAAAGTCAAAATCATGGAAGTTCAGCGATCGAAAATTCGGCAGCTGGGCGTCAACTGGCTGTTTTTGAATCAGTCAGGTTATGCTTACAGTACGCCAGGCAGCCTGGTTCCCATCACCGGTATCACCACCCCCTTCGGCGGGCCACCGGCAATTACCGCATCACAGAACCTGATCAGTGGCACGTCACTGGGTTTTGGACTGGTGGATGGTTCCAGTATTTTTCAGGCGTTCATCGAAGCACTGAAGAAAGAAGCACTGCTGAAAATTCTCGCGGAACCGGAACTGGTGACAACCAGTGGTCGCCCTGCCAACCTGCTGTCAGGTGGTGAATTTCCGATCCTGGTTCCTCAGAGTCTGGGTACCGTCACGATTGAATGGCGTGAATTCGGGGTCAGAATGGAAGCCGTTCCCATTGTTCTGGGGAATGGTCGCCTGCGACTGGAAGTTCAGCCTGAAGTGAGTGAACGCGATTTTTCCAACGCGGTTCAGGTAGCCGGAACCACCGTTCCCGGATTGACTGTCCGCCGCGCTAATACAGCTGTCGAAATGAATTTCGGCGAAACCATGGTGATTGCCGGTCTGATTTCCAGCCGCAAAACTGCTGAAACATCCAAGACACCCTTCCTGGGAGAACTCCCCGTTGTGGGAGCAGCCTTCCGTCGGGTCAGATACACCGAAGGCGAAACCGAACTGGTGATCATGGTGACTCCGGAACTGGTTTCCCCACTGAAATCGGGCCAGGTTCCCGCAGGAGGTCCCGGCCTGTTTACCGCAACACCCACCGATCGCGAGTTGTATCTGGATGGCGTGCTGGAAGTACCCAACTATGGGGATGACTGCCCTGACTGTCAGTATTCCATTCCCGGACCGATCAGCCCGGAATCGATGATGATTCCCGATCATGTACTGCCACCCACTTCGGCCTCCCAGGTACCTCCTGTTCCGGCGGCTCCCAGCATTCACTCTGAAGAAATCAGGAAACCCTCATTGTCTCCCGAGAATGTCAAAGCATTACAGGAGCATGAAAGAATGCAGAAAGCAACTCAGAAGCCAGCAACGGCTGCGAAAGTGCCAGATCTTTCCAGTCCGCAAAATAAAGAATGGAAAGCCAAATCAAAAACTCCTGAACCGAACGTGAAAGCTAGGGCACCCAGCTTAAGTTCTCCGACCAGTAATCAACCGGGACTGATTGGACCGGGTAGCTAGAGCTGTTCACATTTAATTAAAGTGTCATTCAATCTAGATACTCGATCCAGATGGTCTGACAGACGCTACGGTAATACGGGACACAACCCGGATGGGAAACTGTTTCAGTTGAAAGTCATTCAGACAGGAATTGCTCGGCGTGTACGGGAGTGCAGATCCGTGTGGCAGGATCATTTTTGAAAAGATTCAAAAAGTGGGCATTCAAGTTCGATACTATTAAAAGAGACAGTAGAAAAACCAAACCCTAAGTAGAAGTGATCAACGAATGAGTGGAGTTGTCCGGCTTTCGATTATCGATCCCAATGAAGCAACTCGCAATGAGCTGAAGAACATGCTGATTGGCGTGGATATGGTCTGGCTCGAAGCGGAGTGCAGCCGCTATGAATTTTTCACGGAGGTAGTTTCGCAGACCAAGCCGGACATTGCGCTGATTTCACTGGACGCGAATCCGGAGATGGCATTAAATCTGATCGCCCATGTCACGCGTGATTTACCCAGCTGTAACGTGATTGTCGTCAGCAGTTCTCAGGAAGGCAGTCTGATCTTAAAAGCCATGAGAAATGGCGCTAAAGAATTTCTGGGGTTCCCGCTGGTACTGGAAGACTTCCTGTCTGCCTTAAACCGAATTCAGATTACCTCGGGTAAATCAGAAGGAGAACATAACGCCCCCCGTTCCAGCCAGGTCATTACCGTTGCTGGTGTGAGTGGTGGCGTTGGCTGTACTTCGCTGGCGATCAATCTGGCCTGCTGCCTGGCAAGCCATGATCATAACAGTGTCGCTGTGATCGATCTGGATCTGGCGCTGGGTGATACGGATGTCTGGTTGGATATCATACCGGATTACACCATTCAGGATGTCGCTGAAAATATTTCGCGACTGGATTATTCACTGTTAAAACGCTCGTTGACCAAGCATGCGTGTGGGGCTTTCCTGTTACCGCGTCCCGTGCAGATGGATATGTCGATGCAGATTACGACCGAAGTCCTCCGCCGTATCATTGCTCTGCTGCGCGCGACGTTCACACATCTTGTGATTGATGTCAGCAAGTCTTATAACAGTCTCGACCTGGCCGCGATGGAGTTATCAGATACTGTGCTGTTGACGGCGCAGCTGGATTTGCCCTGCCTGCGAAACGTCGTGCGACTTTCGCAGTTTTTTGATACCAATGATCATATCGCAGAGAAAATCAAAGTCGTCATGAATCGACTGGGACTCGAAGATACCCAGATCAGTGTGAGTAAAGCACTGGAAACGATTGGTCGCGAAATTTTCTGCCAGATTCCCAATGATTATGCAACCATGGTAGAATCCCGTAATAACGGCATTCCCCTGGTGATGCAGGCTCCCAAAGCAAAACTCACCAGAACCATTATGGGGCTGGCTGCGAGTGTAAGTGGGGAATCAGCCTCTGAGCAGGAAGATTCGGTTTCGCGAAAGAAGAAAAGCCTGTTCGGTTTTTTGAATAATTCCAAATAACCTTTCAGAGCCTCTGTCAGGCATCCAGATCCAACTGCGTGCCCCGGTTGCCTTCTGCATCAGGATGACGAGCGGTGTGTTCTTCCTGCTCGTCCGTTTCGCGATGAGGCCCCTGCTCTGCTTCTTCTTCATGTCCCAACGGCATGCGGCCATCGGCATCACGGTCTCCCGATTCGGGGGGATCACCGACATCATGCAACTGATGGTCAGTCATCTCTTTTTTATCGATCGACATGTTCTGCGCCGCTGCTTCGGCTTTTTCTTTGTCGATATTGGCGTCGCTCCGTTGCGCACCGGCAAAAGAGCTGTTGATATTAAGAGCACCCGGGTTGATCGAACTCATGGGGACAGATCCTCCAACTGAATTGAAACCGTTTCAACATCAGGTAGAACGTCTGAAGTGGTTGACTCTAATTGAATGACAGACTTAATTGGATAAAGATACTGAAAAAATGTCAATAGTGCTTTGTTAAGCTGGAAATTAAGGGTTGGGGGTGTTGTTTACGTGCTCCGTTGTCGCACTCCAGTGATATCCATCAATCCCAAATTTAAAATGACACTCCAACAGGAATTCGATGTTCCCCGGTTTTCCCGTCATTGTTCAGGGAACCAGCTATTGTTCTGCCTTCCAGGAATTCAAAGTCAGATGTGCCTGTCCCTGATGGTGAGTTTCATGCCAGCACAGGATTTTTAAAGCCATTTCGTTGGACCAGCCTCGTTCCTGCAGGCCTGCCGGAACCAGTTCCAGGTCGGCTTCCCCGATCAGCTGAATCGTCTCCAGAAGATGATCACGGGTCTGGTTTAATGTATTTTGGATGACCTCCAGTGTGGGAATCTCGTCACCCGCCGTACTTCCCTTCTGGTACAGTGGAAACAGGTCGGATAGTGTCGACTCAGTTTTTCGCAGCCGATCTGTGGCAAATAATTCTTCGGTAATGGCAATATGCATGATCTGCCAGGCAATCGTGGCCCTGCCGGGGCCAGGCCGAAATGCCAGGGCCGATTGCGAATCAGGTAGTGTGCTGATCTCATCGACTGTTTTGAGTGTCATGATCCGGTTGAATTTCAACAGTTCCACGATGGTGGCAATCTGAATGCTCATGTTTTCTGTATACCTTTGAAGCTCGCAGGGCGCTGGTAGTTGTAAAATTCTTTTTTAGATCATATACATCACCGTCTCTTTACGAAATGTGCGTGACTATAATATCGGGCAGATCGCTGTTATACTCAGCCGTTTTAGCTGTTTTGCCGATCACGACAGTTAACAGAATGTATGTTTTTTCAGTTATATCATAAGGAAACTGCCTGGCATGGGAGTCTCGGCAGAGAAGTACCAGCAGAGTCTGGACTTTTTATTTGGTCGTCTCAATTATGAACGAATGGGGAGTAGCAAGTACTCCACCAGTGATTTTAAATTGGGGAGGATGCAGGAATTACTGGATTGCCTGGGAAACCCGCAGTCACAGGTTCCCACGATTCATATTGCGGGAACCAAAGGGAAAGGTTCCACCTCCGTAATGATTGCGGAGATGCTCTCAGCAGCCGGTTTTCGCACGGGTTTATTCACTTCGCCGCATATCACCTGTTACGAAGAACGAATTCTGATCGATGGTCAGCAGATCGAACCGGAACAACTGGTCGACCTGGTCTCAGAGCTGATTCCGGTTGTCGCGCAGCTGGATCAGAAGACTGGCAATATGAGCCCCACTTTTTTTGAATTGACGACAGCTCTGGCCTGGATGCATTTCCAGACAGAACACGTTGATTATGCGGTGATGGAAGTAGGCCTGGGAGGACGGCTGGATTCAACAAACGTCTGCGAGCCACTGGTGTCCGTTGTGACCAATATCAGCTATGACCATACGGCGCTGCTGGGAAATTCCATCGAACAGATTACGCGTGAAAAAGCCGGGATTATCAAACAGGGTATTCCCGTCTTCAGTGGGGTCACACAACCGGAGGCTAAGGCTGTCCTGGAAGAAGTCTGCCGGGAAAAGCAGGCTCCCCTGTTTCTGTTGAATCGGAATTTCATGCGACTGGCAGAGACTCAGCCGGGTGTCCAGCTTAAGCAGTCTGAAGATACCAGTCTGCTATCAGACAGAAATCAGCAGAACATTCACGTAAAAACTCCCTGGTCCCTGGTCGAGCAGATTCCGGTGACACTTCTGGGGACCCACCAGTTGACCAATGCGACTCTGGCGGTGACTGTGATTGATTATTTACGTCAGCAGGGAGTTCCCCTGGAAGACGGGCAGATGCGTCAGGGGATGTCGCGTCTGAAATGGCCGGCCCGGATTGAACTGGTGCAGAAAGATCCGCCGGTGATTATTGATACGGCTCATAATGGTGCTTCGATCCAAGCGCTGGTTGATACGCTCGCTGCCAGTTTTCCGCAAATGAATCGGATTCTGATTTTTGCGGCGACGAAAGATAAAGATGTGGGAGAAATGCTGGCTACGCTGCTGCCTCACTTTCAGACAGTCATCCTCACGCAATACCTCTCGAATCCCCGGCGTATTCCGGTAGAAGAATTAGTGGATCTCACCCGATCCACTCAGCAGTCGACAGGAAATACTTCGCAGGTCATCATCACGCAGAGCCCTGAGGCCGCATGGTTTCGGGCGAAAGAAGTTCTGACTGGCGATTCCCTGGTGTGCGTCACTGGCTCCTTTTTCATCGCAGCAGAATTACGTGAGTTACTGCTGGGGACAACGGATGAAGTTCTGGTAACAGAATCATGTTGATCGTGACGAATCTTACTGGTCGCGTCTACTCGATTTCCGGCAAACAATAGCAGCAGCCAGTTCTACCTGCTACAGAGCGAAATCAGTTCCAAGAATTCCCGTAAAAAAAGGGCAGGACACTGAAACGTCCCGCCCTTCTATTAAAGTTGGATTGCGATTTTCAATCAGGGTCCCACGCGAATGGGATTCCTTTTCCGCTTGCCTCTCTTACCAGGTGGTTGAGGTCCCATCATTTCGGCATCGATGCCCTCGAATGCACTGGCGCCTTCGAGGCCAATGTCAAAGCCGTCGACAGGGGCGGCTGTGCGTGCTTCAGTCGCTGTCTTGACCCAGGCCAGGCTCTCGCGCTCACGGCTGAAATTCTTTTGAACATCCGCGTAAGAACTGGAAATAGCAGGCGGAAGCGATTTTTTCAGGTTACCGAAATTATCAACGATGATTGCTTCCGGTTCGATCGGCAGATGCCCGCGTGTTCTGGCAGGCAGATTTAAATCGGGATGCTCTTCCAGTCGGATGGAAGGAGCGGGTATTGCATCGACCAGGTAATTCTGAGTATCAAATTCAACAGTCGCCTTGTCATCATATTTTTCTTTGGCGACATCATACAATTCAGTAACCTGTTCGCCGCCGATTTCATCGCCGATCGATGTTTTGATGACTGACTGAATCGTGGTTCCCGTTTTGGGATACCACTGGTAGATTTCAAAGTTCGCTGTCGTTCCGGCAATGCCACGGGGAGGACGCACGCTCTGCAGGTAAAAGTGCACATCTTCCTCGGCAGCAACTGCTGCGGTTTCATTACTCCAGGGAGTGGTGCGGGTTTCACCTTCGGCCACTGCCGGCAGCACTACTTCTTCAATCGGACGCTGGTAATTGGGATTACGCACAACCAGACGCACTCGGTATTTATAAGTCTCACCCGGGTTCAGATCAAAATCAAAGTATCGGAACAGCAGCAGACGGCCAGCGGCTGTCACGTTTGCTTTCAGCTTCTGAATCAGTTTCTTCTCATCCATGGGTTCTCCGGGGCGGCCCTGACGCTCCTGCATCATGGAATCAGCCATGCCCTGCATGACAGAATCCATTTCGCTGGCGCCTCCGCCTCCGTACATCAGCTCACTCCGCATGCCCCGCATATCAAGCTGCAGGGTGGAGAAACCTTTCTGCTTTTCCTTGAAGACTTTTTCGTTGGAATGAGTTTTTTTGTACTGATCCAGGATGCGACGATTGAACTCAAGTTCCTGTTCGATTTCTTCCTGGCTCAAAGTAAAGTTTTCAACGCGGGGATGTGTGGCAACTTTATACCAGAAACCGGCAATACGGCTGGGAAGCGGCATCGTAAAGACACGGTCCGTGATTCCGCTGTTGACGACTTCCGGATCGAAGTCGGCACTTTCTTTCAGGACTTCGATTGACGTTTCGATATCTACGTCTTCCCACTCTCCCGCCCAGGGATTATCTCCGGGCTGGGCTGTTTTGCGTTGTAACTGAAAGTCGAGAAACTCGAGGATTTTTCCTGTCTGCATGTTTTGAAAAGAGAAGGCATCACCTAAAGAACGTTCGAGTTTGTCCTGCTGGGTGGCGAGGTCGAAGACACCGCGGACGGCGACAAACCGTAGTCCCCGCCCTTCCCGGGTCGGGCCTGTCATGCCCATGCCGCCTTCCATTCCCATCATGTCTTCAGGCAGTCCACCGGCGTAGGCATCAGGATTGGCAAAACCGGGATTCATGGCACCGGGATCTCCCGCCATCATCATTTCCGCTTCGCCGGGAATCCCGCCAAATGTCAGGCCCGCCATGGCAGAGCCACCTGGTCCTCCCATTCCGCCGCCCATACCTGCGGTCCGGCGTTTGAATGCGTCATATTCCGGTTCATCCGGTTTTGCTTTTTCTTCTGCTTCTTTTGTTCCTTCACTGCCTTCCAGCAGCGCATCTGCGGGGCGGGTATGCATGATCACACGGCCATAGTTGGCGACCAGATCTTCCACTGGCAGCCAGTCGACCTCTTTGGCTTTTGCTTTTTTCGCATAGATGGGCCAGGAGAGTTTGGTGGTAAACATGTAAGGCGTGACTTCCATGGGCTTATTCATCAGCTTCGCGACTTTTTGCCTCAGGTCGTCTTCTTTCAGAGACTCATTGCGATTTTCTTCAGGCCACTGGCTGTTACTCACCACAGTCTCTGCAGTGTTGACCTTCTGTTCTAATTCAGCAGGAGTCCGTTGCTCCGGTGTCCACTGAGAGGTAAAGATGACGAATACTACAAACAAAGCAATGAAACCCAGGACGATCTTTTCGCCATGTGTGATTGCAAATTCTTTGTAATTCATGCCTTTGAATTTGGACATCAGGTTTTTCACAGGACTGTCTCCGTTAAGTGAAAAATGTTACACGAACTGCTTGAATGCAGCCTCGAGTAAAAAGTGTATTATGGATTAACTGATTCCTCTGGCTTTGGTTCAGCCGGAGGGGGTTGAGTTTCGCTGGAACTGGAATCTGCAGCCGGCGCAGGTGTTGCCGGCTCCGCTGGTTTTGCTGTCTCACCATCTGGCTGAGCCGGTGTATTTTCCGGAGTAGTCGCAGCCGGTTGAGCGGGAGTGGCAGGATTCTCTCCTGCAGCCGCTGCTGCCGGATTCGAAGCGGCAGGTGCAGAACCATCGGCGGGTGTAGTGGAAGCAGCGGGATTCGTTTGTCCTGCCGCATCCTGAGGCGGTTCTGTTGTTTCTGCTACGACTTCACCTTCTGGTGGAACATACGGCTTATAAAGTGTCATCAGGCCTGCGATCGTCACAACAGCCAACTCGGGATCATTCAGAGCTGCGTCAAGCAAACTCTTGTTTTCCTGTCCCAACATCACTCCTGAACCGGACACACCCATGTCAGATTCAAATCCGGGACCGCCAGCGCGACCGAATCCTCTGCCACCACCGGCAAAATCAGATTCAGAACTAAAGTCACCTGCTCCCCCGCCTGCGCCACCGCGTCGACCCATTCCACCGCCACCACCGGTGGTGGCAATCGGGTTCATATTATCATCGAACAGGTCGGCACGTTGCACGCGTACAATTTTTGTCGGCCAGGGCATACTGCTCAATTGAGCCAGCAGGTTTGGTAGTTTGGAAGACTGGATTGTAGCTTTGAGATAAAAGGCTCTTGTTTTATAAGGCAGGTCTTCTGCTTCGTCATAATAACGTTTCAGTTTTTGAGAACCCTGGCCTCCCATGCCACCTCCGAAACCGCCCAGGGCTGGTTCGTCCATCATCATTTCAGAACCGCCGTCACCACCGCCGGCCGAACCATCTACGTCATTTCCGAATATTTTCACGAGGTCCATATCAACGTCAATCGATAAGGAGCCATCCTTGCCATCCGCCATGCCACCCATGCGGGCACCACCGCCGCCACCAGCTCCGAACATTCCTCCGCCGCCAGGGCCTCCTGCCATGTCACCTTCCATACCCATGCCACCGTCACCGGCAGGAGCACTGCCGTCATCGCCAACGGTACCGCCACGCAGTTCCAGTACGGAGATCTGCCGGACGGGAGATTCGCTGATATTGGCAGCGCCACTCTCTTCGTTGACTTTAGCGATCGCTTTGAGAATGGATGTGACCAGCCAGACATCTTCCTGGGCATCCCACATTTCCTCAGAAGTCGGGGACACGGTCTGCCATTTATTTAAGGGCACATGCGGAATGACGTTCTCGTCAAGAGCGACCAGTCCCGTACCATCTTTCAGGCTGTAAGGATTTGCCAGTTTGTGGGCACGGAGAATTTCAAATTGATAGGCAGAACGGTACAGGTTGCGGGGTTTGATCGAAATTTCACCACGATAGGGTGTATCTTTCATGAAGGGCTCAATATCGCGTGGCCAGACAAATAATTCCTTTTGTTTCTCCCAGAGATAGCGGGTTGACTCTGCATTGTACTTTCGTTTTTCGTCGTTGATCTGCTTTAGGGCGGTCGACCAGGTTTGATTCGGAGGGTTAGGAGGTATCTGTGAATCGGTAAAGGCCTGGTCAATCGCAGTCTTGCGTTCCTCGATTTCTTTTGCCAGGCTGCCGGTTGCCATGCTCCAGCCAATAACAGGCAGCAGTAATGCGATGAACAGGATGATCCAGAATTTATGAACAATCAGAGGTTTCAATTTGTCCATGGGGTTGTCCTCTTTTCTCCGAAGAGATGAAATACGTTTTGATTTTCAGATATGTACCAGAATCTCTTTAACTCTCAATGTAACGCAGTTTGGCTCAACCTGCTTCTGCGGTTGCTTCTTCTCCTGCTGATTCACCTTCCGTTGCGGGCGTTTCAGGTGGATTCTCCTGCCGTTCCAGAACGGGAATAGGTTTCCAGACAAATTCGAGAGTGAACTGAGTCCGCTGTAAGTTAATCGGTTTGACTTCTTTTTCAGGTCGATTGGCGCCAATCCGGGGTCGATTAACACCTCCGCCCAGGGCGCCGCCGGCAAAAGCACCTTCATCGCCGGGCAGCACACCTGCTCCCCCGCCGAAGCCACCAAAGCCGCCTCTCCCGGTAAACCGTCCACCGTCTCCCCCTGGCTGCATGCCACGCGGACGGCCATTGGGATAGAATTCAAAGGGGTCACGTCTGTCCTTAATGACAACCGGATGGGTAATCCCCATTTTCCGGACATCGACGGGGTTTGAGCCCGGGTTTTTGACCGTCCAGGACTGCAGGTTTTTCAGCAGGGTTTCGTGGACATACAGGACGCCGACATTCGTGGCTATCTTGGACTCATCGTGGTGATAATGCACACCATTTAAAGTGAAGATATATCCTTCACCTTCAGGAGGGTTCTCTCGGTCAATTTTGGGTAGAGTTGATTTTGCCGGAGGTAAGAGTTGCTGGAACCAGGAGCCCAGGTCCTTCTCGTAGCGGACAGTGATCCCGGGAAGTTTGATCCGGTTTCGTTTCTCGATCTGTTCGTTGTCAATGTCATCGCCGACATCGCGCGGCAGGCATTCGTCAATGGCTTTGTAGATTTCCAGCCAGTCAGCGCGACTGTCCAGATTCCAGACGAGCTTATTCCCCTCTTGGATCAGGTTGGTGTATTCCGTCTTTTCCCCTTCATAAGCGGTATTATATCCGCCAACCTGCTGTTTCAGGTTCTTGACTTTTGTCTCCACTGCACCAAACCGGTCTTCACTGACGGAATTGGCAACATTGCTGTAGCCGACTGCGGAAATACACAGGCCGATCATCAGAGCCGCTGCTGCCACCACAGCCCAGGGCTTTTTACGCCGGATTTTACGGGCCGTCGCGATTTCGGGGGGCAGTAGAGTCGTGCGAATGGTGGTCTGTTGCAGAGCCTGCAATGCGATTCCGTAAGGCACGGTGAATGTGAGGATGTTGTCCTGGAACAAGGGCTCATTCAGAACGGCATCGCCGACGAGCGCCTGGAAGTCGTCCAGGCGTTCCACTTCATACTGCAAGTTCTGTTGCAGGAATTTCTGCAGACCGGCCAGTTTGAAACCGTTACCGGTACCGTATACTTTTGAGATTTTGGCATCACGGTTGACGCTCGAGAAGTAACCGATGGAACGCTGAATTTCCGAGACGTATTCATTGAAGACCGGCCGCAGCGCCTGGAAGACGGCACGGGGATCTTCAGAACGCGTCGCATTACATTTGAGGTGTTCGGCTTTCGCGAACGTCAGCTTCATCTCTTTGGTCAAAGCGCGGGTAAAATGGTTGCCGCCGATCGGAACATTGCGGATCCAGATTTTATTTCCGTTGGTCACCATGAGGGTGGTGCTGTCCGCACCCATGTCAACAACAATGGCAGATTCTTCCGGGTTGCCTTCAAAGTCCTGACCAACCCGCATCCCCAGAGAGTCGTAGCAGAGCGTGTTATAAAGTCCCAGAGGTGCGATCTGGATCAGTTCCACTTCAATTTTTCGTTTCAGGAACGGCTGCAGGGCGTGCAGGACCTGATCGCGTTTCATGGCGAAGATACCGACCTCGGCATCCAGCATGTAACCGCTCTCTTCGACCCCACCACCCAGGGGCTGGTAGTCCCAGATCACGTCTTCGAGCGCGAAAGGAATCTGCTGCTTGGCTTCGTATTTTACAATCTCCGGAACCCGGTTGGACTGCACGGGGGGCAACTGAATGAAACGCGCCAGTGAAGTCTGGCCGGGAACACTGATGGCGATCAGGTCGCCATTGGTCTGGTTGCGGGACAGGAAGGTGTCCAGAGCCTGACCGATCAGTTCATCGGGAACCGCATCGGGCTGGCTGAGAATTTTCGGGTGGGGAATATAATCAAAGGCCACCGCAATCACCTGGTCGGCGGCTTCTGCATATCGCAGGCGAATGGCTTTTAAGCCAGCCTGACCAATTTCAATACCCCAAACAGCTTGATTTTCTGCCATGTGTCTGGTTACTCCTGCTTTCCGGATCTGAGGAACCACTGGTCATCAGATTGAACCGGAATTTACTTGGAAAATATTTTACGAGGTGAAATTCTGCCGGTTGAGAGAGCTAAGACAACAGGCAGAAATGTATCAGATCAATTCAATTTCTGTCAGGATAGGCTTGGGAATGAATTGAGAAGTTCTGATTCCCTAACATAAGGCTATCACAGGATTTCCTATAAAGTCAATGAAATAACTGATGTTTGAAAACGACTTCATAAAAATTAATACAAACCGTTATAACCAATGTCACCTGATGCAGCGACGAACTGCGAATGTATTGCGTTTACATATCAGAAATTCGCTGCTTTCCTTCCATTGGACGGAACGTGAATTACAGGAGTTCCCGTTAACTTGATAATTAATACGATTTTATCAGTTTTTTTGCTGGATCGGAGATGCATGATTTCCGGTAATCTGCTTTTTTATTTCCGTGGAGACTCATGCTTAACTACCGAATTGATTATGAGTTAGACTGTCTTTTCGCTTTTACTCAATACGGAAACATGCAGCGCTATGGATACTTGGCAATTGATTGCTTATGCTAACCAGTGTCCCGCTTTCATGTAGCGTCTCCCGGCCATTTGGCCCGAGCATGATAGATCGAAAGACGTCAGGCTCAAATGTGATGCGTTTCAGAAATTTGAGACGTGATGGGTAAAATGTAATGGATTCGAGCATGTGTCGAAAAAAATGACCTGCCGGACCCAAAGTCCCATTGACTATTGTTAATTATGTAAAGCATTGTGATTCAATGACATACAATGATATTGTTGTACTGATTCCCTGCCACAGTCTCGATGATTTTCCTACGGAACTGGATGAAAAAGAGGCGGAAAGCCTGCTGAATGCCTTTGCGGTAGCCTGGCACCCGGAACTGTTGGCTTCCTCGCGTGTCATTCCCAGCTGGCATCGTTCTGATGAACCTCCCCAGTTTTTATCGGATCGCCTGCTTCTGGTTCCCAAAACATCTGAAGACTGGCTGCCTTATGGCTGGATTGAAGAAGCCCAGGCAAATGGCGCGACGGTCGTCAGCGGGAAAATTCACCGGCAGGAATGGGCTGAAGCAGCGCTGCTTCCCTTACACTCTTCCGCAACCGAGGCAGAGGAAGCCGGTCAGAAAGCGACATTGTCTGAGGAACTGGTTGCTGATTTTTATGCCCTGGGGATTTGTTATATCCAGCTCGAGTTGTTGACGCGCTGCATGCATCACTTCAGCAGTCTGGATGAAGCGACGATTCAGCGGGAAGCCATCGCGGCTGCGGATGCGGTTCTGGCGGATGATAACGAGGCGGCCCGCGCCCATCTCAAAGCTTGTTTTGAAGTGCTGCTGGAAAATCGTGAGCGGTTTTATCCGATCGACTGCTATCTGATTGATCTGTGTCTGCTGACGCCGGAATGGGCGAATGAAGCGTTGAAACAGTCCATCGCAGATGAGCGTCCTTTTAACATTCTGGTCAGCGGGGATGACCTGCAAACAATCGCCGACCAGAATTCAGAGTTGATTTCGCTGTTGAGCAAAAGCTGCCAGGATCGCGAGAGCGAAGTGATCGGCGGTGAGCAGGATCAGATTTCCACCCCGGTAGTCCCCGTGGAGTCTGTGATCTGGCAGTTGCAAGCTGGTACGAAAACGGTTCAACAGTTAACCGGGATGACTCCGACTACATGGGCGCGACGCCGTTTCGGGCTCGCCTCTCTATTGCCGATGCTGTTGCATCGATTTGGATATCATTCGGCTTTGCATCTGGTGCTGGATGACGGTATCTATCCCGATTACGAGCAGAGTAAAATTCACTGGGAAGGAGCGGACGGCACAATTCTGGATGCATTTTCCCGGATTCCCATGTCCGCGGAGGGGGCAGCCGGTTACCTGCGATTTCCCCAGAGAATGGCCGAATCGATGGAGGAAGATCAGGTGGGCGCGTTAATGTTCGCGCACTGGCCTGATGTCAAATCGCCTTTTTTTGAAGACTTTAAACGCATCCATCATTATGCGCCTGTCCTGGGCAGCTTTGTGCTGCTGAATGATTTCTTCCAGAACACGGAATCATCGGGACGACATTCCTCTTACGATGCGCGGGAATACCTTTCCCCCTTCCTGAGTCAGCTGGTGGCGATGCGCAAGCCCGATCCACTCAGTCGCTTCATCAGGCATTTTGCCAGGCATGATGAGTTTACCGCAGGGCGCTGGTTTCATACGGTGGCACGGGTCATCTATGGAAAACCGCCGGAAGAAGAAGCACTGCTCAAAATAGAACAGGAAATAGAGTGCGGGCATCCTGATGCAGATGAGGAAGCCACGAACCAGGCGGTGCAGTCACTGCAGGGGTTCTTTGATGATGGTGTAGAACAACTGGCAAAGATCATTCTGCAGGGAGCAGAACAGAATGCGAGTGGAGTCCTGTTATTGAACTCCCTGTCATTCTCGCGGCGTGTTATTGTGGATCTGCCTGATTTTCCCCATGAACCGGCAGTACATCCCGCTGTCAAAGCTACTCAATTTGATGAGACGCGGAAGCAGGCAGTCGTCGAACTTCCTGCTGCCGGATTTGTCTGGCTGCAGCCTGGTCTGTCCCCTGCTGCTCCTCCTAAAACAAGTGTGCCCATCGCCGAACCGCTGCTGTTGAGAAATGAATTTTTTGAAGTACATATCCATGCAGAAACCGGGGGCATTGCCCAGATCAAAGAATACGGCCGCAAACCAAATCGTCTGAGCCAGCAGCTGTCGTATCGTTTTCCCTATCAACGCAACATTTCCACTCCCGGTGCGTTGGGTGACTGGGATACGAAAACCCCCTACTCAGCCACACGCGGCGTTAAAGCAGTGCTTACCTGCGAAGGGCCGGGGATGGGCGAGATCGTGACCACCGGAGAAATTTACGACCAGGTGAGTAATACATCACTCGCCACGTTTCGTCAGACATTTCAACTGTGGCGCGGCCGACCGATCCTGGATGTGAAAATCGAACTGGATGCGCAGACGCTCCCCGATGGCAATCCCTGGGATCATTATTATGCGGCCCGGTTTGCCTGGGGCGACAGCACGGCTTCACTGACCCGGTCGCTGCTGGAAAGTGCGCATGCCTTCCAGGGAGAACGCTTTGAAGGCCCGCATTACTTTGAAATCGCCGAGGGGGAAGAACGGGTAACAATTTTGAATCATGGGCTGCCCTTTCATCGTAAAACAGGGCCCCGGATGCTCGACAGTATGCTGGTTGTCGAAGGCGAAACCAGACGGGAGTTTCAGTTCTCGATTGCAATCAATCAGAACTTCCCGATGCAGATTGCCCGGAATGTAATGGTGCCTGCCGGAAGTTATTCCAGCCAGATCGGTCCGCCCCGGATGGGAGATCAGGGGTGGTTGTTTCATGTTTCTGTGAGTAATGTCCAGATTACCCGTGTGATGAATCTGCAGAAATCAGCGCACGAAGCGGAGGCTGATTTATCCGGTACGCCTGTGGGGTTTGCTTTGCGACTGATTGAGACGGAAGGAATCCACCGCTCTGTCAAACTCAGATGCTTCAAGTCTCCTGTGAGTGCCCGCCAGCGCGATTTTCATGGTAAAACCGTCGTCGAACTGCCTGTCGAAGAAGATGCGGTTCTGGTAGAAATGTCACCTTACGAAATTGCAGAAATCGAAATTATTTTTCAGGATTCAGTCTAAAAGATGATCGTGACGATTGATGGTCCCGCCGGTTCCGGGAAGAGCACTGCAGCCAGGGGGCTGGCTGAGAGACTGGGGTTCGAGTTTCTGGATACCGGTGCCATGTATCGCTGCGTGGCCTGGAGTGTGCTTCAGAAACAGGTCGACCCGGCGGATGAAGCAGCCGTGGTTGAGGTCAGCCGACAGACACACATTGCGTTTTCTGATGCCCGTGTGCTGGTGAACGAGACAGAGGTCACGGGACTCATCCGGACTCCTGAAGTAACAGAGGTCGCTTCCGTGGTGGCCCAGTATCCAGGGGTGCGCGAAGAACTGGTTCGACTGCAGCGCGAGGCTGCTTCCGGGATTGATATTGTCAGCGAAGGCCGCGATCAGGGAACGGTTGTCTTTCCGGATGCCTTCTGCAAGTTCTTTCTGGTGGCAAATCCCGAGGAACGGGCGCGGCGCAGGTATGATGAACTGCAGGCGCAAGACAAACAGATCACGGTGGAAGAGATACTCGATCAGATTTATCAACGCGATCAACGGGATGAACAACGCGTCGTCGCTCCTTTGAAAGCAGCAGACGACGCGCTGGAAATCAATACCTCGTCGCTGACTAGAGACGAGGTGCTGGATCAGCTTGAAAAAACGGTTCGAAAGCGAATCAGTGCTTTGTCACACTGATTCGCTTTCGAGTCCCTTTAATTAGAACTGCAACGTCAGTGTGACAGTCGTGCGGCTGTCCAGCAGGTCTTTTCTGTTCGAAAGCGGAAATTCCCAGACGCCGGCAACCGACAGACATGAATTGAGCCGGTAGTTGGCTCCGACGGCGGTCGTTACCACATTGTTTCCCGCAACACTGGATGAACCCAGGTTGATCCAGTCTCCTCCTTCAATACTTAAGGGAAGCGCCTGCCCGCTTTTGGTATAAACAATCCCATTGAGCTCCGCTACCGCGGAGAGCTTGCTGGTAACGGGGTGATCATAATGGATGCTGTAGTAGATTGATTGAGATTCCTCGGCAGTATCACCGGGAACATGATAGCCTGAGGAGGCGATCAGGTGACCTGAGCCAATCTGCTTACCAATGGAGACATAGGGAGTCCAGACGCCATCCCCGTTCCCCTGAAATACACGCGAACTGCCGTTGGTGGCTTCATAAATCAGTCCTCCAGATAAAAGGAACTGATTTTCCACATCCCGGATCAGAACATATTTCACGCCCAGTCCAATATCAGACCAGCCGGTTCGGTTTCCGACGCCGCGTGTCTGCAGCGTGTTGTAGCCGTCTTTCACAGCAATAATCGAAAGACGTTCGTTTAATGCGATTCCGAGCTGGAGAGCATAAACCTGCAAGTCCCCTGCTCCGAGAACGGGAGTCTGGGCATCAATCATCTGGTTGATGAAGATGCCTCGGACGTAGGTCAGGGAACGCGGATCAATTGACCAGACGGGATTGCTGACGGGCATCACAAAGTCATCAAAACAGCGATCACTGGGGAATTTATTGAGTAAGGGAATGCGATCACAGAGTGTGCAGGCATTACAATCGCAGGCCTCACTGCTGTAGACCGGACTCTGACAGGTGCAGGTGGAACAATTGCATCCAGAACCTGAGGGACAGACAACTGGTGCAGCCGCAGGGGCTGAAATCAGTTGATCCAGGCTTTCTGCAGGGGGAGCCAGATCTGTTGAAGGTACAGCGGCAGGAAGTGTGGGAGCCACCGTAGTTTCGACAATGGGAGGGGCTGGTGCCGGTTCCAGATCGAGGACGCCTTCTGCGAACACTTGCTCCAGTGATTGTGGTTCAGCCGACTCTGCGGCAGGAATTGCCGAAAGGCCAACGTGTAATGTAAACATGGTCAAAAGCAGTAGCCCGAACCTCATATTTCCCCCCTCTGGAAATGAGACAGTTAAGCGATATTCGCCTGTTTTATTGAAAAAGACCTGCAGTATCACAGGAGTTATCGTCACTCCCGCTGTGTAAGAACAGGTATATAAAACGAAGTTTATCTGTTTTATCGGATTACATGGAAATGCTGCATGCAGCAGTTGTTACGATTAAATAAAAAAAGCACGTCCTTGAGACGTGCTTTCATTCGAGGTTTCAGCGAATCGGAAAGAGGTTCAGACTAATGCATTAACTGCTTTTCGAAATCGATATCGTATTTTTTCATCTTCTTATACAGCGTGGTCCGGTTGATCCCCAGTGCTTTGGAAGTATTCTGCCGGTTCCAGCCGTTTGCTTCCAGGGCTTCAATAATAATCTGTCGCTCCGGATTTGCCAGCGCGGTTTTCAATGATCCATTGCTCATCCGATTTTCCGATGAGAGCGAATACGACTGTTCCTGGCGAATCTGTTCGGGCAGGTCGTGCATGCGGATATAATCACCCTTGGTCAATACAACGCAGCGTTCCACCACATTGATCAACTCACGAACATTACCCGGCCAGGAGTATTTCAACATCGCCTGGGTGGCAGAAGCATCAAAGCCGTTGATCGATTTTCCGATCTGTTCGTTATAGACTTTCAGGTAGTGTTCAATCAGCAGGGGAATATCGCTGATGCGTTCCCGCAGAGCAGGTTGTGTGAGGGTAATGACGTTGATTCTGTAGTAGAGGTCCTGCCGGAACTCCCCTTTGGCTACCATTTCTTCCAGGTTCTGGTTGGTGGCGAGTATCAGGCGAATGTCGACAGATTGAGTGACGTTGTCACCGACGGCTTCGAATTCCCGATCCTGTAACACCCGCAGCAGTTTCACCTGCAGGCTGGGAGAAGCGGTGGCGATTTCGTCCAGGAACAGAGTTCCGCCGTCTGCCTGCAGAAACTTACCGATTTTATCGTGAGACGCTCCGGTAAATGAACCGGCTTTGTGTCCAAACAGTTCACTTTCCAGCAATGTATCGGGCAGCGCACCACAGGCGACTTCAACGAAAGGCTGATTGCAGCGGTCGCTTAACTGGTGGATCGCACGGGCCGTCATCGTTTTACCGGTACCGTTTTCTCCCAGTACCAGCACGGTGGTACGTGTATCTGCCACGCTTTCGATCAGGTCGAACATTTTCTGCATTTTGTAGTCCTGACCGACGATATTCGAGAGACCGAATCGCTGATCAAGCTGGGCCTTGAGAGATTTGTTTTCTGCGACCACTTTCCGCTGGTCCAGGCAACGTTCGATCGCCATGCTGAGTTCTTCATCGATGACCGGCTTGGTCAGATATTCAAACGCACCCAGACGGATTGCTTCGACGGCGCTTTCAATCGTGCCATACCCGGTGAGCATGATGACCGCGGTATCAGGGGCATTGTCTTTCACCCATTCGAGTAGATGAAATCCATCCTGGTCAGGCAGGTTCACATCACAGACGACGACCTGAAAAGGGAATTCTTTTAATCGTTCAATGGCATCCAGGCAGCTGAGAGAAGTTTCGGTGCGATGCCCGAGGCTTCTGAGATAATCAGCCATCGCTTCCAGAATATATTGATCGTCATCGACTACCAGTAAGGAACCAGAGTTTGTCTTCATTGAATTATGTCTCGCCAAAGTGTGCATGTTAGCTGTAATCGTCGTACAACTGTGTCGTGGGTAAAATTCAGGAGTTCTATCGCTGAATTTACAATCTGAATTGAAAATCTGTTTCAATGCCCGGTGGAAAATCAATCCATGATCTCAGCGGAACAAACTGCTGGATAAATCAGACCTCGTTACGGATGAGGTTCAGATCCAGACTTTCATGTCAGACAAAGTTATCACAGGCAAAGTTGTCACCGGACCGGTGAGGAAATCACCTGATGATGAAACTGGGAGTCAAACATAATGAAGGGATAATCAAACATAGATCACAGGTTTCAATCGGGCAACATGCACCATCAACAGACTGTTGTTTTCCAGAATCAGTGTGGTGGAAAAGATCAGACGGTGTCTTTCAGGATCTGTTATTATGGACACTGAACCTGCCTGATTGCGTACCGCTGGCGAGGATTGCAGCAATCATTCCGGTTATCCCGTGATGCGAACAGAGCGCAGCAGTGTCCTGTAATTAGCAAAAGCGCTGCAGCTGGAAAATCACGTATTACTGTTACGTTGGCTGGTAAATCCCCGGGTTTACCGGTTTTGTCTGATTTAGATTAAATCAGGGCAGTGTTTACTGCGGGTTAAACAGCAGTGAAACGGTGTTTTTCGCAGTTTTCATTGTGGAATCTGGTATCCGAGCATGAAATTCGGCTGAAAGTCAGCTGTTTCCACTCAGAAATACCGATTGAGAACGAATGATAACTGTAAACAGAGCCTTGAGATGGTGCGCTTGTACTGCTACTATTGGGGCTTACGTGGAAAGAATTCAGACTGTCAGCAGGCAGAATGGGTGGACCTGGCGAGAATCATTTCAGCGAGAAACTGTCTCGATAACCGTTCCAACGGCTCATGGCACGATTGAACTTCGCAGTTACTCACATTCAGGTCTGCATCGTCGTGGTTATGCCCCGAGGATCTTTCCGTTAGACAGGTAATAATTTCCTGAAGATAGCCTCTCGTATCAGGCTCCTCAAAAGATAACAGCCGAGGAAGGCCCCCGTCAGGTGCGGACCCGGTCAAGAAAGTGGGAGTTGTCCGTTGTTAAGAGCGATAATAAGTGATATTCACGGTAATCTCGAAGCGCTGGAAGCGGTTCTGGCAGACATTGACAGCCGTGAGATCAGTGAAATTTATTGCCTGGGCGATATTATCGGCTACGGCCCGAATCCGCGCGAATGTATCGACCTGGTGAGAAAACGTTGCCAGAAGTCCCTGCTGGGTAACCATGATCAGGCCGCGTTATTTGATCCGGAAGGTTTCAATGCCGGTGCCGAACGTGCCATTTTCTGGACACGCCGCATGCTGGAAACGGGCGATGCTTCAAAGAACCAGGATCGCTGGGATTTTCTGGGCGAACTGCCTCGCATGATACGCGAAGACAAAATGCTGTTTGTGCACGGCTCGGCACGGAACCCATTGAATGAATATGTGTTTCCCGAAGATATCTATAACCAGCGCAAAATGGAGCGGATTTTTGGTCTGGTCGACCAGTACTGTTTCCAGGGACACACACATATTCCCGGCGTTTTCACAGAAAGTATGAATTTTCTTGCTCCGGATGAGATTGATTACGTTTACCCCTTTGGCCAGGAAAAATTTCTGGTAAATGTGGGATCCGTCGGTCAGCCCCGTGATGCAGACAATCGATCTTCCTATGTGATCATCGATGATGAGAAAGTCAGTTTCTGCCGCGTTGAATATGACTTTAATACGACCGCTGAAAAAATTTACGAAATTTCTGATCTAGACAACTTCTTAGGCGACCGCCTGCGGGATGGTCGATAACAATGGAACAAAAACGACTCTTACTGTTTGTCACACTGTCAGCATCAATGTTATTTGCCTGGCAGCTGTTCATTAACCCGAAAATCGCTCCCCCCCCCGCAGCGCAAAACGCAGTCGAGAATGATATCCAGGATCCTCAGGATCCTGATGCGCCTCTGGTGGCAATAAAACCGGATATCCCCGGGGCGAAAAATGCCGCTGACGAGCAACCGGCGCCTCCCCAAGCGGATCTGCTGAACAATCCTCAGCGTACAATCCTCTTGGGATCACTGGACCCTGAAACGGGCTATTTCCTGCAGACAAAGATTTCGACGACAGGAGCGTCACTGGTTGAGGCACACCTGAACGACCCCTTATACCGGGATCTGAAAGATCCCAAACAACCTTTACAGATTCTGGGTCAATTTGATGCAGGCAAAAACTTCAAACGCAGCAGCCTCGATCTGGATGTGGCACAACTGGATGCCAAACTGGCGGCGTTAAACGTAGACAGCCACTCAGCCAACTGGAAGATTCTGGACCTGGTGAAGGATCCGGATGATCCTAAACTCTATCAGTCAGTTCTCCTGAGTCTGACCGCACCAGATGGCAGCATTGAAGTACAGAAAAAATACGATCTCAAGAAGTATCCGGTTCCCCCGGATGACTTTCGTGAATTTCGAGATACTAACCAGTCAGGTTACATGGTCCACTTTGATATCAAAGTGATCAACCACGGCCAGGCAGTTCAGAAACTCGAATACCAACTGCTGGGACCGATCGGGATCCCTCTGGAAAATGCCGAAAACACCCGCAAGTTTCGCGATCTGCGCATCGGCTTTCTGCAGGATGACAAGAGTGTAGAAACGGAAATATTTACCGCTCCGGACATCATTGAAAATGTCAACGCACAACAGGTCGAGAAATACAGCCGCGCGTTTCAATTCGCCGGTGTTGATATTCAATACTTCGCTGCTCTGCTGACGCCTGATGGGAAAAACTACGATCCTCAGCTCGTTAACGGCGAAATGCAGTCCAATTATTCGGCCAGTATCGAGCCGGTCCTGGTCCAGCGTGGACTGATGGATGAAACACAGAGCCGGATCACGGTCAAAGTCAATTCGAAAGATCTGGAACTGGCGCCCGGTGGCGAAATCACACACAGCTATGCAATGTATACGGGGCCGAAACGGGAATCCCTGCTGGGGCCACCGCTCAATGCCACTGAGATTATGGACCTCGGCATTTTCGGGCCGGTTGCCAAGCTGATGCTCTGGCTGCTGACGACCCTGCATGGGGTTGGTCTGTCTTACGGAATAGCCATTATCTGTCTGACGATCATCGTTCGTGGCAGCCTTTATCCGCTGTCGCGCAAGCAGGCAATCGGCGCTCAGAAGATGAAAGAGCTGCAGCCCCAGATTGCGGAACTCAAAAAGAAATACGGAGATGACCGCGAAAAGCTGGGCCGGGCACAAATGGAGCTGTTCAGCAAGAACAACTACAACCCCCTGGCGGGCTGCTTGCCTATCTTCATGCAGCTGCCGATTTTCTTTGGTCTGTATACCGCGTTGAACAATGCTGTCCAGTTGCGGGGGACTCCCTTTCTGTGGGTTGATAACCTGGCCGCTCCGGATGCCCTGTTTCAGATGCCCTTTGCTATTCCTTTCCTGGGAGACCAGTTCAACCTGTTACCCATCGTGACAGTGGGGCTGTTCGTCATCCAGCAGAAGCTGTTCATGCCGCCGCCAACCGATAAGGATCAGGAACTGCAGCACAAGATCATGAACTACATGATGATCGGTATGGGATTCATGTTCTACCATGTTCCCGCTGGTCTGTGTGTGTACTTCATTGCCTCCAGCCTGTGGGGGATTTGTGAGCGAAAGCTGCTGGACTACCAGTCCAAACGGCGTACCTCGACAATTGTGGGAACCGATCCCAACGTGATCGAAGTCGAAGCCAAATCGAAAAAGACGCAGAACAGAAAAAATAAGCCGGAAGAGGATGAGCCACCCGCTAAAAAAGGCTGGTTTGCCCGTCTCCAGGAAATCGCGGATCAGGCACAGGAGCAGGCAGCATTGAATGAGCGGAAACAGCCGAATTCCCGGGACCGAGGACCGGGGAAAAAGTCGAAAAAACGACGCTAAACCGTGTCCAGTTTTACTGCAACGTCTCCCGGGCGATTCGGGCTGAGTAGCATGGATTGAGAGACGCAATGCTTAAGTGTGATGCGCTCCAGTCTGAGTCTGAAACCAGGGAGCAGAAAGATCAGGTTTTGTGGGCATCGCGTTTTTCATAACGTTCATGCTCCCGTAAAGTTTCACTACGAAATTCAGCATGAATCTGCAATTTGACGATACCATAGTTGCTTTAGCGTCGGCACCAGGCAGTGGTGCAGCAGGACTGATTCGTGTGAGTGGTTCTGATATTATTCCCTGCCTGGAACACTGTTTTGAAGCTGATGATCAGTGGCGGAGTTCCCGGGTGCCGTCACGTCATCCCGGCATCATCAAACTGGCAGGCTCCCATGTCCGCTTACCGGGGGCCCTCTATTTCTGGCCGACGGCGCGGAGTTTCACAGGCCAGCCTCTGGCGGAATTTCATACCATCAGTTCGCCTCCCCTGCTGGAATCGGTCATCGAAAATCTGGCAGCGCACGGAGCCAGACTGGCACGGCCGGGCGAATTCACTCTGCGGGCATTTCTGGCTGGACGGGTGGATCTCGTGCAGGCAGAAGCGGTACTGGGGGTGATAGATGCCTACGATCATGAAGAGCTGAATCTGGCACTCAGTCAACTGGCAGGAGGCGTCTCCACCAGGATCGGCGCTGCTCGGATGGATCTGCTGGAACTGCTTTCCGAACTGGAAGCCGGGCTGGATTTTGTGGAAGAAGATATCGAATTTATTGATCGCAATACACTGGTCAATCGCCTGCGGAAGATCCGTGAGTTCTGCGAGCAGTTGTATCTCGATTCGTCAGAACGGATGGAATCGACGGGCAGCCTGTCACTCGTGCTGGCCGGTCTGCCGAATGCGGGCAAAAGTACTTTGTATAACGCCCTGGTGGGAGATAAACAGGCGGCCCTTGTTTCCGACGTGGAAGGCACTACCCGGGATTACCTGGTAACCTCCCTTAACTGGCAGGGACAGCCGATTCAACTGATTGATACTGCTGGTCTGGAGCCGGGCGTGCATGAGATTTCCATCTCCGCTCAACAGTTTCGTCAACAGCAGATGACACAGGCGGATCTGGTGATCTGGTGCACGGCAGCGGACCTCCGCCCCGAGCTGCATAGCATTGATCGTGCACAACGGGCGCAGCTTTCTGAATCACAGCATGTCTTAACCGTGCTGACCAAAAGTGATCTCTCCCCTGCTCTCAACAGAGACGAATCCTGTGAAGTGGCGCTGAGCGTGGCTGAAGAAACCGGACTGGATGATCTCAAGAATCTGATTCTGTCACGGTTGACGGAATACCGTCGTGGCGGTCGCCAGCTCATCGGTTCGACGGCCTCCCGTTGCCGCGACAGTCTGCGTCAGGCAGGACTGGCGTTACAGGCGGCTGAAGAAGCAGCGGAGCGCCAGATGGGCGAGGAACTGGTGGCAATTGAGATTCGCGAAGCACTGCAGCACCTGGGGCAGATTGTCGGCCAGGTTTATACCGATGACATTCTGGATCGTATCTTCAGCAAATTCTGCATAGGAAAATGATCAATTGCTTCAGGGTTTGTGCTGATGTAACCATTCGGGGGCGGATCCAAACTCAATACCCAGTTGTGGTACAAAATAAAACCACATAAACGCCGTCAGCAGGAAGACCCCGATCAGGTTGAGGATGATGCCGTATTTGAGCATGTCCGACATCTTGATTTTTCCCGACGCGAATACAATGGCATTCGGTGGCGTGGCTATCGGCATTGTAAACGCACAGCTCGCTGAAATCGCGGCAGGGATCATGATCAGCCTTGGATCGATATCAAGACTGACTGCCGTTGCCGCCATGATGGGCAACACTGTATTGACGGTCGCAATATTGGATGTGAATTCCGTCAGAAACGTCAGCATCAAGCACGCGGCAAAGATGAGTGCCCAGGCAGGCCAGCCTGCGATGAGCTGGGAAAATACCTGTCCCACCCAGTCGGAGAGTTCCGTGCTGCTGAATGCACTGGCGATCGCAAACCCGCCGCCAATCAGCAGCAGTACTCCCCAGGGAAGTCGTTCGGCGGTCTCCCAGTCCATCAGGTATTCTGTTTCGCCCTGCTCCGATTTCTGAGCCGGGATCGCAAACATGAGCAATGCCATGCCCATCGCCACGGTGGAGTCGTGGACCCAGCCCGATGCGGATTCGACGGGAATACCCCACCTGGTCAGAAAGTGGAGGGGCAGACTTTCCCAGCCGGGCAGCAGAACAAAATCTTCTCCAAAAGTAAGCGGTTTCCGGGTGATCCATAACACGGCCGTGACCACAAAAACCATTAACATCAGGATTTCAGGTCGGGTTGGCTTCCCCAGTTTCCGCACATGTTCATTGATAATTGCTTTAGAGGACTCTTTCGAACTCGACAGCCGGGGCATGTTCCAGCAGAGTGCCATCCACGTCAGCAGTAGAAAGGTAATCCCAAACGGGACGACCATAATCATCCATTCGCCAGCCGATAACTGGGGGCCGTCAGGAAACTGCGAAGTCCAGATCGACTGAAAGGCAATATTTGTGGGCGTTCCGATGAGTGTGGTCACCCCGCCAATGCTTGCGGAATAGGCGATACCCAGCAATAAAGCGACTGAGAAGTGTTGGATTGCTTTAGACGAGTCTTCCTCGGAATCAAACATCGCCAGCTCGGAGATCGAACCGATGATTGCCATCCCGATCGGCAGCATGAGTAATGTCGATGCGGTATTGCTGATCCACATGGATAGAAACGCGGTGGCGAATAAAAAACCGAGAACCACGCGCCGCGGACTGCTGCCAATGACTCGAATGGTATTCAAGGCGATGCGCTTGTGAACACCCCATTTTTCAATTCCGAGTGCAATGATAAATCCCCCCATATACAGGAAGATATTTTCATTCATGTAGGAACCACTGACGGTTTTCGGATCCTGAATGCCGAAAACAGGAAATGCGACCAGGGGGATGAGGCTGGTTGCCGCGATAGGGATGGCCTGGGTCATCCACAGAATTGCCATCAATGCCGTAATCGCTGCCAGACGTTGCGCTGAAGATGTCATGTCAGCAGGCGCAGGCAGATTCAGAATGATCACAAATGCAATCAGGCTGAACAGTTTCCCATAGAATGGGATGCGGCTTTCTACCGAATGTGATGAGTCGCCAATCACGAATAGAGTCGTCCCGTATTATCTCAATACATGATTTGTAGAGAGTTGGAGTTCAGATCAGGATTACAGCAGGCTGCGAACGGTTATTCATCATCAGCGGTCGGGTGAATGAACTGATGGCCTTTGGGCCGTACCGTTAAAACCGGGCAGGGTGCCTTGCGAACCACTTTCTCGGCGACACTGCCCAGCAGCAGATGCGCGGTGAAAGAGCGCCCGTGCGTGCCTACCACAATCAGATCGACTTCTTCCCGTTTGGCATATTTCAGGATATCGACAAATGGATTTCCGTGAACCCAGTGTGTGAAAATTTCCAGGCCGGGTTTATCTTCATCCAGGATCCAGTTATCCAGCCGGGTTTTTGCGAAGTTTTCAAAGTCTTCTTTGGGAGGGAGTGCATAGCTCTCAAACATCGGCATATAGACCACGGGGTCTTCAATCACGTGCAGCAGGTGCAGTTGGGAACCGAACTTCTTCGCCAGTTCAACTGCATACTGAGTAGCTGCCTGGGAGGTTTCACTGAAGTCTGTGGGAATCAGGATTTTATTGATGTCGATCATGAGCGTGTTCCTTGTGTTTTCCGAGCTGGCGTTCTTCGCGTGCTGTGCAAGAAGAGTTCATTATAAGAGGTGTTTGTCTGGAAACAATAGCCGGGGAATCGGCAATCGGGGATTCGTGAAACTGTTTATTTAATTTGTAAAGAAATCAGAGTCCTCGTTTGTGAATCTGTGGGCATCTCCTTATGATGAAAGTGCCCCCCTGTCGGACGGGTGGGGTATTTTGTCCTTGAAAAATGGATCATCAAGAGAATCATAAACGTTCAAATTGTGGAGTCAGAATAATGGAAAAATGGCCTATTGGTGTATTCGCTTCGGTTGATGCAGGATTGGGAGTACACTTCGATGTGGTTCAGGAGTTGGAAATTCCTACCGTACAGATCCATGCACCTCACAAACAGACGCGAACTCCCGAGGTGGCACAGGAATTCCTGGAACGCTGCAATTCTGCCGGGATCAAACTCACCTGCGTTTTTGGCGGATTCGATGGTGAAAGTTATGCAGATATCCCCACCACAAAACAGACCGTGGGACTCGTTCCCGCTGAAACGCGAGCTGCCCGAGTTGAAGAAATGAAAGAGATTTCCGATTTTGCCAAACAGCTCGAATGCGATACCGTTGCCCTGCATATTGGCTTTGTTCCCGAAGATCGTGAGTCGGCCGATTACAAAGAGCTGGTGTCAGTCACACAGGGGCTGCTGGATCATGTCAAAGTCAACGGACAGAATCTGAATCTGGAAACGGGACAGGAATCTGCCGATCATCTGCTCGATTTCATCAGTGATGTCGGACGTGATAATCTGAAGATCAATTTCGACCCGGCTAATATGATCCTGTACGGCACAGGAGATCCCATCGTCGCCCTGAAACGGGTCGGTCACCTGGTCGGCAGTGTCCACTGCAAAGATGCGACCTGGGCAGCGGAAGACAGACGGGGAATCGACTGGGGAGCGGAAGTTCCACTGGGAGAAGGAGATGTCGGCATGGGAACCTATCTGCGGACTCTGGATGAGATCGGTTACACCGGTCCCCTGACGATCGAACGCGAAATTCCTGAAAATCGTGAACAGCAGAAAACGGATATTGGTAAAGCTGTTTCGCTGTTAACTGAGCTGAAAAATCGACTTGGCTAACACGAATCCCCTGTGCTTTGAATCTGTCAAAGTGAATGTTTCGGAGATGGTTTGTGAAAAAACTGATTGAGGACGTCACCTGTGCCGGCTGTTATTGCGCCTGCGATGATATTCAGGTGACGATCGACGGTCAGCAGATTCTGGAAGTTCAAACCACCTGCTCTCAGGGGCAGGCCTGGTTTGAACGCGCAGGAGAGACAGATCAACTGGTTCCGCGGATTCAGGGAAAGCCGGTCTCTCAAGCCGCCGCGATCAAACAGGCGGTCGAACTGATTCAACAGGCACAGGCTCCACTGGTGACCGGTCTCTCTCAGTCCTCCACTGCTGCCCAGCGGGCTGCAGTCGCATTAGCGGATCAAATCGGAGCAGTCATTGACACAGGTGCCTCGGCAGGGACAAGAGCCCTGCAGCAGGTGGGAGAAGCCACCTGTACCCTTGGCGAAGTACGCAGTCGTGCAGACCTGATTATTTACTGGGGCGCTGCGGACCTGCTGGCCAATGCGCGACATCGACAGACTCTGGAAACAGATTCCCCTGAGATGACACGTAAAATCATCGCGATCGGAGAAGAGTCTGCACGTGCGACTGACCATGCAGATGAATTCATCGCAGTCGAGCCTCAGCGGGAAATTGAAGTCATCTGGCAACTCAGGTCACTTCTGAAAGGCATCGCCCTTGCCGGAAATGAGCCGGTGGGGATTACCGAATCGCAACTGCAATCCCTGGCTTCACAACTGAAACAGAGTCAATATATCGTTTTTTTTACCGGCCCGGAATTCAAACAGGGACCACTGTCACATCGTAAACTGGAAGCGCTTTCGCTGCTGATCAGAGAAATTCAGAGGGAACGTCGCTGTCACTCCATTTCGGTACCCGCTTCCGGCGAGACCAAAGGGGCAGAACATGTACTGGCCTGGCAGACCGGATATGCAGCGGCTGTCAATTTCGCTGCCGGGTTTCCCTGTTACTCACCTGCCGAGTATCAGGCCAGCCGCTTGCTGGAACAGTCCGAAGTGGATCTGTGTATTCTGACGGGCGGAAACCCACTGGCAGGGTTATCTGCGCAGGCACTTGGGAATCTGAAAAGTGTGCCCTCCATCGTGATTGGTTCCACTTTGCCCCAGGATTTTCAGCCCGAGGTTTTCCTGCCAACGGGCATCACAGGCATCCAGTTTCCCGGTTCGATGTATCGCTACGACGGCACGCCACTCCCCTTGCGTGGCTTTCTGCCCACTGTCCAAAACAGTGAAGCTGATGTGCTGAAACAGATCAGTAATTCTCTATAAGTTCCTGTCCTCACTGATCAGAGAGAGAATCCCCTCCTGTGAATCTTACCCGAATGGAATATTCGGAGTAACAGGCGCATCCCATTTCAGATTTTTGTGTCGCATATCCCTCCTCAGCTCTGTTTTAAATTTTTTGAAACTAGGTTTACCTTGAACGTTCTCTTTTGAGAGCGTCTCCCGCGTTCGATTACTTCACAGATGTTTTTTTACCGGGGTCGAGTAAGCTCCGGTTGCCTCTTCAGGTTTTGGAAATGACGACACAAATTAAAGAACAAACTGACACCTCCCCCAAATCGCAAGTCGATTCTCCTGAGACCGTCTCCATCCGCGTCGAAGACCTGATCGTGGGACGCAGGATTAATCATCCGATTTATGACAGGAACGGCGTCTTGCTGCTGGCCTCAGGATCTGTGGTGAATTCACGCTTCAAGCAGTTATTACGCGACAGGAAAATGTCGCAGGTGGACGTCCACAGTGATGATGCCTCTGCTGTCAGCCTGGGAGCCCTGGCGGGAGACCCGATGCTGGAAGCAGCGAACCAGGGAATCTTCTCGACCGAACTGACCGAAAAACTGGACCGGCTGATCGAATCGGGGTCCATGTTCGTCGCCAACACCGGACCGGCCGTCCGCAATTCCATGGTGATGCATGGCTGTAAAGCCTATGATCCAGATCATCGTGATAAACTGTTTGAGCAGCAGCAGAAATTCGGTGAATCACTCGACGGAATGA